>CAWJKX010000199.1:0-18972 GCA_963843065.1 uncultured Bacteroidota bacterium | reverse complement strand
AAGGATTTTTTTGAAAATTTATTGCAAACAGTTTACATTGGTCATACTCTTATCTTTCAAGCTTGTTGCACAAAACCACGGTGCAGGAGGTGTAACCGGAACAGTAGTTATTGAATCGACAAGGAAACCACTGGAGTTTGTGAACGTAATCGTATTGAGGCAATCAGACAGTACGGTAGCCACAGGGGCCGCGACTGACGAGAAGGGGAAATTTCAAATCGATAATGTTCCTGCCGGAACATATTTTCTCAGATTTAGCTTGTTAGGGTACGAGGAAAAGCAGTCCGCTGAATTCAGTATCAATTCGGACCGAAAAGAAGTCCGGGCGGGGACGATATTCCTGAAGGAAACGGCGGTGAGCCTGGGTAAGGTGACGGTGACGGCACAGAAATCACTCATCAACACTTCGATCGACCGGAAAGTGTACAACGTTCAGCAGGACGTTATGAGCAAAAGCGGATCGATCAGCGATTTGCTTCAGAATGTTCCTTCTGTTCAGGTGGATGTTGACGGAAACGTAAGCCTGCGCGGATCCACAGATGTGCAGATTCTTATCAACGGCAAACCGTCGCCCCTGCTCGGGAACAACGTCGCGGACGCTTTGCAACAATTGCCCGCAAGCACGGTCGAGAAGATCGAAGTGATTACCAACCCGTCGGCAAAGTTTACGCCCGAAGGCACGGCCGGCATTATCAATATTGTTTTAAAAAAAGATGCAAACCTCGGTTTTAACGGGAGCGTCAGCGCCAATGCCGGCAATAACTCGCGGTACAACTTCAGCACGAATGATAATTACAGTTTTGACGGAATAAATATTTTCGGCAACTACAGCATCCGGCAGGATGAGAGGACCGTGTACGGCACACTTGCACGGACACAGCTGGATTCTACGAACGCCCCAAATTATTTTAATGAAAGCGGAACGTCGGTTTCGAGCCCTCTGTCGCAATTTGCGACGCTTGGGTTCGAAAGCCGTCTTAGCGAAATGGATAACGCGGGATTGTCGGGAAATTATCGGTACAGAAATTACACGAGCCACGATATTACCACCGAAACTCATCTGGACAGCTCCGAATCGGTCATCAATGATTATGACCGCGGCCGCATCGATTACGACCAGACAGGGTCATCCGGTTTTGCCGGATTTTTCGAGCATGACTTCGAAGGAGAAGACCATACGCTCCGCGTCGAATTCCACGGGAACCAAATGTTCGACCAGGAAGACAATCATTACACCGACACGTACCGGGTTCCCGCGGGTCTGCTCGAATATGACAATATGCTCATCCAGGAACACGATAGAAGAGAACTCCTCACCGTCGATTATCACCATGTGCTCGCCGATCATTCCACGATCGACGCTGGCTATGAAGGAAGATTTGATAATGACGATTTCAATTTTTACGGCTCGTATTTTGACCAGGGCGCCCAGGCGTTTGTCGAGGATACCGGAGAAACAAACCTCTTTTCCTATCATGAAGCAATTCACTCCCTGTACGTAACATACGAAAACACTTTCGGCCTCTTCAGTCTCTTGGCGGGATTGAGGGGAGAGAAGGCCTTCATCACATCCGATCTTCTGACGACTGGAACAGTTGTTCCTAACGATTATTCGAAATTGTACCCGACCTTGCACCTGGCATATAAGCTCGGCGAATTCGACGAATTGCAGCTCAATTACAGCCTTCGCGCAAACCGCCCCCGCGGCAACGATATGAACCCCTTTCCGGAATACCAGGACCCGAGAAATGTCCAGGCCGGGAATCCGTACCTCAAGCCGGAGTTCATTAATTCGGTTGAGTTCGGCTACCAGGTTCAGGATGAGAACATCAGTATTCTTCCGAGCATTTTCTACCGCAACAGATACAACAAATTTACTTCCATCACGGAAGCCGTCAACGATTCAACGCTCCTGACAACGCGTGAGAATTTATCCAGCGACCAATCGGGAGGATTTGAACTCGTCGTGACGGGAAATTTATGGACCATACTTTCCATTAACACCAGCGCGAACGCATTTTATGAAGAGATCGACGCCACCAATCTCGGATACGGAGAGAAGAAATCGACTGTTACGTGGAGCGGGAACTTGAACTGCAACCTGAATATTATGAAAGGGACGATACTGCAGGTAAACTCTAACTATCGCTCAAGACAACTGACGCCGCAGGGGGAGAACCTTCCAAGTTTTGTGATGAACCTGGGAGCTCGGCAGGACCTCTCTGACGAAAGGATTTCCATCGTTGCGAGCGTATGGGATGTTTTCAAGACACTCAACAGAAAGACTGAACTGAACACTCCCTCATTAACGCAAACCACCTTCAGCAGCCGGGATTCGAGAGTGGTATTCCTGGGCCTAACGTATCATTTCGGCGGTCCCTCGAAAAAATCAAAAGAGAAAGACCTGCAACTCGACGAAGAGAATTGACCGGACACGTTTAAAAATTATAGCCTGCATTCAGTCCCAACTCAACCTGATTGTATCCGATCAAATCATTTCCGTTGAATGGCGATTCCATGAATATTGTTCTCAATCCAACTTTGGGGATTACCACGATATCGAGATCCTTCAGAGGAATAAGCAAGCCCGCAGCAACTTTGTCAAAAGATTTATATGAGTATCTCGGGTATGTATTCTCAAGAACGGGATTCAATCGAATGATCCCGACGGACGCTTGGACGAACAACGGGTGAAAGTTACAGAACGGATGATACCGAAAACCAGATTCTAAAGACATGGTTTCCATGACAAAGAATAAATACAATTTGCTGCCCCGGTGCGGCTTGGGGAGGTTCTAAACCCATAATGTCCGGCGATCGTAATTTTTGCACGTAGGCAGTCGTGCCACAACTATCGTAGCAACACTAACTCCCTCGTCTGCACGAAACTTCCCGCCTGCAGTCGGTAGAAGTACACCCCGCTCGCGAAGGTAGATGCATTCCATTGCCGGGTGTAACTTCCCGCCTGCAATTCACCGGAAACAATTGTCGATACTTCTCTTCCTAAAATGTCAAAAACCTTGAGCGATACGAATGACCGGGATGGAAGAGCAAATGAGATTGTGGTGGTGGGATTGAAGGGATTGGGATAGTTTTGGTTTAACGCAAAAACAGTTGGAAGATTCTTATTGTTTGCCGTATTCACAGCGGTAGCCGGTGAATTGCCTCCGCTAAACTTTCCGACACCAAAAGCAGGTTCAAGAACCCAATCGGATGAATTGCCGGATTGATCGACGACATGGAATTTCAAATCAATGCCCGCCGAATCATAGTGAGTCGTTGAGGAGAGATCGGCGCTATACAATGTCCCTAAATTTGTCGTATCCTCCACGATTTTGGAAATTACAAGTTTAGTCCAGGTCGTCGTTCCATTTTCCTTGAAAAACAGTTGCGTAGAATCTGTGTTAATCGATTGGTATTTATAAAAGTAAAATCCATTTTGATTATTGAAATATAACTGAAAATCTGATGAAGAAAATTCAACTATTCCTTGTTCTCCGTTAGAAAACATATCGGTAAGCCGGCCATTTTTTTTGAAAACCCTCAACGACGTAAATTGCGGGGGATTCGCATCGGGTTTTCGCAAATCAAATTGTGTTGTTAATGTTGCGTGGCCTTGCCGTCTATTGATATAATAATCATAATTATCTGTGATGAAACGGTAGGCATCCGGTGGAACATCTATCGGCTGAAAATCAGCTAATATGCTATCCGTTGCCACATTTGCGCCCTTGCTATTATACAACTTATAGTTGGAGCGATAATATGTAGTCTGTTTTACTTCGTCAAGCTGGCCGAAAAAAAGAGGGGAGATGTATATATTGGATATTCCAACAACATTATTTAAAGTTCCTACAGATGTATACATTGGTCCCTCCCCGACAATAACGGTATCTCCACTGCCAACAACATAGTCATTCACGAGAGGAGCGTTCCCGTTGAAGAATCCAATGCTGTCGCCAACGGTTCTTGGTGAAACAGCTTCAAACCAATCACCCTGGTACAATACTGAATCCGGACCGGCCAGTAATTGGAAAAATCCGTAATTTGGGTCAATGTCTTTTGTGACGAACATTTTTCCCGTGTAAGAACCGGTTTGGGTTTCATTGAGGCCTCGGCTTGCCCGCATTCCGAATTCCGAAAGAAAGTTATCTTTATTCGCCTCAAAGCCATAGATATAATCAACATATCCGGGACCTGAAGGCGGAAACTTTGCAACGATATTTACCGAATGAAAGTCATTTGCGTTATTGGTTAATGTTAGATTTTTATTCAGGCCTCGTACGGGGCTAAACTGCACATTATAATAATTGCCCAATCCGTCTGTCGCAGATTGACCTTGATAAAGAGTAAATCGGTTTGAAAAATTGGAGTATTGCAGCGTGTCGGGAGATCCTATAAAGTCCCAACCGCCAACCGCACTCGAATCGGGGAATATAAGGGCAGCAATATTCATACGGAGAGGCATCGAATGCAGAGGTTGTCCCGCATTTCCAATTCCATTTGTTGTAATTAAATTTATTGCCTCTTTTGAGGAAATGGAGTAAATGGCATTTCCGTTGACCGGCAGTTGTTCCTTAATGACATAGCCTTGCGGATAATAATTCGCTACTAAATCATAGACTCCTTTCGCACAAATGAATTCTGCGGTCGGCGTTGCTGAATACATATTGTTGAAAGAATTACCTGCAAATATAAATGACATTGGAATGTCGGATATCACGATAACCTTTGCGGCCTTCACGAACGCCCAGGGAATATTCAACGTATCACGGGTGCCGTTGAAATGCGTCCTGCCGCTATACGCTAACGATCCCTGTTGCGGAAAAGGAACCGCTGAATTAGTAACACTTAAAGAAATAATCACTTGCTGGGAATCGTTATGCCCCACGGTGAAGGATGATGGATTTGCCGTCAGCGATATGCCGGATTGAACGCCATCAAACACCACCTGGAAGGATTGGCTTTGCGATGCCACATTCGTAATCCAGACCGTATCAGCAATATTCCAGGTGGAAAAATTACTGGTGTCCAAGCCAAAACTGAATGGCGATGGAACGGCAAAGGCCGTAACCCTGGCTGCATTCAACGCATCGATTCTTCCGGCGCCTTGCACCATCGCTTCATCGCCAATATCAATTGCTGAACTCATCACGGCTGATTTCATCTGTGCCGGAGTCCAGCTGCGATGGAGAGATTTCAGCAGAGCGCACACGCCGGTCACGTGCGGGGTCGCCATAGATGTTCCACTCATGCTTATCGTAGAATTGTTGAGATAGGTCGAAAGAATATCTACGCCGGGCGCAACGATTTCCGGTTTAATTGAATAGATTGTCGTGTTCGGCCCGCGCGAGCTGAAGGAAGCAATGACGTCATTACTATCCACCGCGCCGACAGTGATTGCTGACCGCGCCGTGCCAGGACTTCCAATCGAATTGAAAGTTTCGCTATTTCCTGCTGCGATACAAAATACCACTCCGAGTTGAACTGCATTATCTACCGCTGTAGATGCTGCATCATCCGGATCACCCGATCCGCCAAGACTCATATTGGCAATATCAACATGGTCTTCTACGGCCATTTCTATTCCGGCAATAACCACGTCTTCAGTTCCTTCTCCATTTTGATCAAGAACCTTGAACGCCATCAGCTTTGCATGCGGAGCGACACCTTGTAGTCCTGCTCCATTTGCGGCAATGATACCGGCGACATGCGTCCCGTGCCCATTATCATCCATCGGATTCCCGGTCGAGTCGATAAAATTATATCCGCCGATGACTTTATAGCCCGGGCCAAAGCCGCCGCCAAGTGCAGAATCCGTGTAATCAATCCCCGTATCGATCTCTCCGACAATAACACTATCTCCCTCAGTCCCAAATTCTTTCCATACAGAATCGGCTCGAATTTGATGGATGCTCTGTTCCAAACTGGCATGCACTGGTGTATTCAGATGGACTTTCTTTACGTAGCTCAACGCTGCAATCCGATTGACCATTGCCCGTGGGACCTTTACTGCAACTCCTGAAAATACTTTTGAGAATTCACGTACTATGACCGGGGCTGTAAGCTGAAGCTTTGTACTTGCCATTGCCGTCTGATGCAGCGTGGATAAATCTGACCGGAACTGGTTCAAATGAATACGTGGATCGGACGTCTTCATTAAAGAACCGGCATGATGAAGCTGTTGCATGAATAGCGGCTCATCCTTCAGTTCAACGATGAGTGAGACTTGTTCCGTCAAATCGATGATTAAATTTTGCGATGTTCCGTCCCGGCGCGTTATTCGTTGAACAATTTCACCAGGTTTTGCATTCACCGTTTCCGTCTGCAATGTCTTCTTTCCCTTTATGGCAGGTGGAATCGCTGGGGATTGGGCACTGCTTTGAACGATCGACATGAGAACTAAAAAGAAGATCGAAATCGCAGTTGTGAACGATGAAGGTTTGCACATAGTATTTTCTCCTTACGATTGCGGCTAAACCGACGGCGGAGCGAACCAATGCCGTTGTCGTGATCTGCTCTTGGTATTAATGCTGTCATAGTAATGCCCGAGAAGCGACAACAACGATCAAACAGCAGTAGAAAGGTTAATACTATTCCTGAAGTTTAACGTTGAGATGAGACTTGAATGTGGGTTCCCATTTTTCCCGCACTTAGGTTGAGAAATTGTAGCATTATTTTCCGACTATGTCAAGAGGAAAATCCTGATTACGCAATTGTTGGTCCGATTCCCAGAAGATTTTCCGTTCATGGTCAGCATTGCTGTTCACTCCTTCAATTATAGAAATGCGGTTGTTGCCAGAGTGTCAATGATATCTTGAACCATAAACTCTTCTTCGGTTTGTTCTCATGGTTCTGCCAGAATTTATTGTCAAATGTTACCATTCGCCCATCAAGTGTTGTTGCGATGCCAATAAAAAATGGATATATTTTAATTGTGAAAGAAAGGCACCACAACTCTTAAATCAAAAAAAAATCAAAAATGGATCAAAACAGAGCGCTATTGGTGATGGATGTTCAAGAGGCTACCGTAAAAATGCTGAAGGATAGTAACGCCTTCATTCAATCTTTGACTAGGGTCATACAGACAGCTCGCAGTAGTAAAATACCGGTACTATATGTCATCATTGGATTTAGAAAAGGATATCCTGAAGTCAGTCCTCAAAACAAATCTTTTGCACGGTTGAAAAACGGAACAATGAATTTTGATACGGAAGGCGGGGGTCGGGTTCATGCATCGGTTGCGCCGCAAGCAGGCGATGTTATTATAACTAAAAAACGAGTGAGTGCGTTTACCGGCAGCGATTTGGAAATAGTGCTGCGGTCGCTTGGCATAAAGCACATTGTGCTTTCTGGTATTGCAACCGGCGGAGTAGTATTATCTACCATGCGTGAAGCAGCAGACAAGGATTATGAAATAACTCTCCTTTCTGATTGTTGTGCAGATTTGGATGAGGAAGTTCATCGCGTGCTTACAACAAAAATTTTCCCCCGGCAGGCGGAAGTGTTGACTGCAGAAGAATGGTGTGGTTCCCATCAGATATAGCAATTGAATCTTGTCGCGAGTCAGAGTTCCTCCTACTTGGGGACAACGCAGATCCATGGACACAGGCAGGCGATGGGTTTTACAAACTTGTGTTTCAGATTTTTCAGCTGAACGCTACAAGCAAATTCACTCATTGCCAATCTCTTTGAAAGGTTTTGGGAATCTGCCTGGCGTTGTAAAAAAATTACTATCCTAAATTAATGCATGAATACTATCATTGAAGTTAAGAATCTTACAAAAAAATTTAAGGACTTTACGGCAGTCGATAATATTTCGTTCAATGTCGCCGCGGGGGAGATTTTCGCATTTTTAGGCCCTAACGGCGCCGGCAAATCCACAACAATTAAAATACTTACGACATTGCTTCAGCCGACCGCCGGCACAGTTGTGCTCAACGGGCATGATCCTATCCATCAACCCGATGAAACGAGGCTTTCATTCGGTATTGTCTTCCAGGACCCCAGCCTGGACGACGATCTCACCGCCTGGGAAAACATGGAAATGCACGGCGTACTCTATGACGTTCCCAAGATTATTCGAAGGCGGCGAATCGAGGAGCTGCTGAAATTCGTCGACTTATGGGACCGCAAAGACGATTTGGCGAAAGAATTTTCCGGCGGCATGAAGCGCCGCCTTGAGATAGCCCGCGGACTTCTTCATCATCCCAAAATCATTTTTCTCGATGAACCGACGCTTGGGCTTGATCCGCAGACACGGAATCATATGTGGACATATCTGAGAGACCTTAATAAAAACGAAGGGACCACGGTTTTCTTTACCACTCACTACATGGAAGAAGCGGATCGCATTGCTCAGCGCATCGCGATCATTGACCACGGTAAAATTGTCGCCATCGGTACGTCGGAGGAGTTAAAACGGCAAACCAATACTACGACTCTTGAAGACGCGTTTCTCGGACTTACCGGCATGACGATCCGCGAAGAGGGGGCCAACTCTCTTGACCGCATGAGAACACGTCGCCGCGGATGGCGGAGGTAATATACAATCTGAAACATCTGAAAAATTGTTTCGCGCTAAGCCGCTAAGGCGCGAAGGATCTGTTTTAGAATCATTTTGCGACTTTGCGCGAGCCGCACTTTGAGGATTATTCAGAAGGCTCAATCTATGAATAAGATATACATTCTTTGGCTTCGGCAAATTAAGAAATATCTCCGCTCCAAGTCGCGGATGATCGGTTCGCTTGCCCAGCCCCTTCTTTTCCTGCTCGCCTTGGGTTATGGTTTCGGTTCCGTGTTCCAGCAAGCCGGACAGGGCAACTATCTTAATTTCCTTGCGCCGGGCATCATCGGCATGAGCATTATCTTCACTTCCATTTTCTCCGGCATGGAAGTCATTTGGGATCGTCAATTCGGCTTCTTGAAAGAAACGCTTGTGGCGCCAATGCCCCGGTTTAACATCATGATCGGACGAACGCTCGGCGGCGCGACTGTCGCTACGATGCAGGGCATTATCGTCATGTTCATATCGCTTATCTTTGGCTTCCATCCCGTAAGCTGGTTCGCTGTGATTCCGGCAATAGGGATTATGTTCCTGGTAGCGCTTCTTTTTACATCGCTCGGAACCATGATTGCTTCGCTCCTCGATGATATGCAGGGATTCCAATTGATCATGAATTTTCTCGTGATGCCGCTATTCTTTCTCTCCGGCGCCTTATTCCCGCTTCAAGGATTGCCGAAGGCGCTTGATCTTATCGCCCGCATTGATCCCCTCTCGTACGGAATTGACGCCTTGCGCGCCTTGCTTATCAATGCCGGCCATTACGGTTTAGGGATAGACGTTGTTGTTCTTGGGGCAGTGACGCTCGTGTTTCTGTGGCTGGGAGGTTATTTCTTCAAGAAGATACAGGTCTGACAAATCCGCCATATAAGACCTTTAATACAATCCAACATTCTTTTAAGTCTCAGATTGTTATTCCATTACCGGCACTAAAACGGAAAAGTGTTTCAAAAATAGAAAGATCATAAATGAAAATAGCATCGCTGTCGTTTTCTTCATAAAATAGAAAAGGTTTCTTTCACTCGATGATCAAACACCTCGTATTATTCTTATTTGTTGCAGCGAATGTTTGTGCAGAATCAGGTCCGCCTGAAGATGGCCCGAATAATTATACTATGAGCGGGTACGTTAAAGACTCTCAGACCGGTGAAGCGTTGATCGGGGCAACACTAACGGTGAAAGAATTGCAGCAAACCGGAGCTGCAACGAACGCCTATGGATATTACTCGCTGACGATTCCCGAAGGAACGTACACGTTGACGGCATATTTTTTGGGATATGGACCCCAGTCAGTTCAAGTAATTCTCAATCAAAATGTTAAACGATCTTTTAACCTTGTTGAAAAAAGTGTCGAACAAAAAGAGGTTGTCGTCACGGGTGAGCGACAGGACGATAATGTTACTAACACGCAAATGGGAGTTCAAACTCTCGACGTTAAGGAAATACAAAATATCCCTGTCTTGTTGGGGGAGAAGGACGTTTTGAAAACAGTCCAATTGCTTCCGGGTGTTAAATCTGCGGGAGAAGGAAATAGCGGGTTTTATGTGCGGGGAGGAGCATCCGACCAGAACTTGATTCTCCTGGATGAAGCAACGGTATACAACGCGTCGCATTTCTTGGGATTCTTTTCGGTCTTCAACTCCGATGCCATTAAAGATGTTACGCTCTATAAAGGAGAAATGCCGGCCGAGTATGGCGGCAGGCTTTCTTCGGTGCTTGATATCAAAATGAAGGATGGCAACGATAAACAGTTTGGCGTCAACGGCGGTATCGGCCTGATCGCTTCGCGGTTGACTGTTGAAGGTCCGATTGCCGACGAGACAAGTTCGTTTTCCATCTCCGGGCGGCGAACATACGCCGATTTATTCCTGAAACTTTCCAAGGACAGTACCATCAATCAGACGCGGCTCTATTTCTACGATCTCAATGCCAAGGCGAATTACCAAGTAGGAGATAATGACAGAATGTATCTTTCGGGATATTTTGGCAAGGATGTTCTTGGTTTTGGATCTACCTTCGGATTCGACTGGGGCAATGCCACCGGAACGCTGAGATGGAATCATTTATTCAGCGAGAAGGTGTTTTCGAACACCTCCCTCATTTACAGCAGTTACGACTATAATATTAATGCAAACTTCGGAGGGAACAGCTTATTGGTTGCTTCGATCATCCAAGACTATAATCTCAAGCAGGATTTCCAATATTATATAGACGCACAAAACGGCCTGAAGTTTGGATTAAATTCCGTGTATCATTCGATCACGCCCGGAACCGTTTCGCTTGCAAACAGTTCTAATTCCAATCCATTACAAATCAACAATAAGTACGCGTGGGAGAATGCTTTATATGTTGCCCATGATTTCAAACCATCACCGCTTCTCGGTGTCGATTATGGCATTCGTTTTTCTTCGTTTAGTGTACTTGGACCCGGAGTCTTTTATTCGTACGACAATGCCGGGAATGCAGTTGATTCTCTTTCCGCTTCTTCAGGGGCAATTGTAAAAACATATTTTTCGGTAGAACCGCGCATTGTCATAAACTACGTGTTGGACGCAGAAAGTTCGGTGAAGACATCCTATGCGCGCAGCACGCAAAATCTTCACCTTCTCTCCAATTCAACAACGAGCAATCCGACCGATTTGTGGATTCCGAGCAGCAACAATGTGAAGCCGGAAATCGCCGACCAATATTCGGTAGGATATTTTCGGAATTTGTCCGACAACTTGTATGAATTTTCGACTGAAGTGTATTATAAGAATCTTCAGAACCAGATCGACTATAAAGACGGTGCGCAATTAAACTTTAACGCAAATGTTGAATCGCAGCTTCTTTTTGGATCGGGCAGGGCATACGGTGTTGAATTCTTTCTCAAAAAAAAGTATGGGCAGTTGAACGGATGGATCGGATACACACTGTCACGTGTTGAGATGAAATTCGCGGAGATCAATGACGGCAACTATTTTCCTGCGAGACAGGATGAAACCCATGATATTTCGATTGTTACGATGTATCAATTTTCAAAGACGTGGAATTTCTCTGCAACGTGGGTCTATAACACGGGCAACGCAGTGACATTCCCCAGCGGAAAATATTGGGTTGATGGACAAGTGTTTAATTATTATACCGAACGCAATGGATACCGCATGCCTCCCTATCATCGGCTTGATCTTGGTGCTACTTGGCAGGGGGAGCGGTCAAGCTGGACTTTCTCCCTTTACAATGCCTACGGGCGCGATAATGCATACACCATCACATTTCAGACAAACCCGAATAATCCGGCGGAGACACAAGCCGTTCAAACATCGTTGTTTAAGTTCGTTCCATCAATCACGTATAACTTCAAGTTTTGACTATGAAAAGGAATTCATCGATACAACCTTTCGCACGGGGATCTTTGTTGCTGCTGTTGAGCTTCATCGCCCTTGATTGCCAGAAGGTGATAAGCGTGGATTTAAATTCGGTTGCTCCGGAAATTGTTATTGAGGGCAATATATCGGATTCACTCGGGCCGTATTATGCGACATTATCCAAAACCGTGAATTTCGACCAGCCAAACACTTTTCCTCCGATCTCCGGTGCACATATAGTGATGAGCGACAATCTTGGACATTCGGTCCTGCTGACCGAAACGCCTTTATCGGGCACATATGTCGCTTCCACTCTTCAAGGAACTCCCGGAAGAACATATACGCTTGACGTAACTACGGATGGAAAAGAATATGTTGCTTCATCAACGATGCCTCTGCCCGTGGGTATCGATTCGCTGGCGATAGAAAATTCTCCGTTTGGATCGAATCTGCGAAAGCTCATCGATGTACACTTCACAGATCCTGCAGGCATAAAAAACTATTATCGCTTTGTCGTCATGCGCAACGGCATTATTTCCTCAAACATTTATCTTTACGATGATCGCATTCAGGATGGTCAACCCATTACAAGCGTTCTTTCTGTCGATACACTTCAAACTGGAGATACGCTTGTGGTTTTCCTTCAGGGCATTGATGAAGGGGTGTACAACTACTTTAGAACGGCACAACAGATAAGCGGAGATAGGGGATCGTTCTCGGCATCACCCGCGAATCCCTTGTCAAATTTTAACAACGGAGCTTTGGGATATTTTAGCGCCTATGCCGTACGATCAAAACTTATTATTGCGCCGTAACAAACTGCTAGAAGTCCGCAACAAACATCGTTCCTGTGGGAATGACCAGTGAGGAAGTAATGATTTTCTTATTCAACCGGTTGTACACTTCAGCCTTGTTTTAAGCCATTTCGTCAATATTCTCTTAACAATACCTCAACAATTTCTTAACTACTTCCGTAACATCTTTATCATTTTCCATTGACTGATGAAATTTGCCATCATTGCAGCCGGCGAAGGTTCGCGATTAGCGGATGAAGGAATTGCACAGCCGAAACCGCTGGTGAAGATTCGAGATGTTCCGCTTATCGACCGTTTAATCCACATTGCGGAACAAAACCATGCAGAGCAAGTAGATATTATTGTGAACGAACGGATGCGCGAGGTTCGTCAACACCTGTTCAGTTCAGACTATACCATTCCGGTCAACGTTGTAGTTCAATCAACACCAAGTTCAATGCACAGCTTATTTGTTTTGGCCCCCTATCTTCGCGAGTCGCCATTCTGCCTGGCAACGGTTGATACAATCTTTTACGAACGGGAGTTTCAGCAGTATCTTGCCTATGCACAATCTCAAGCCGGGAGCGACGGCGTTCTGGCAGTAACGGATTTTATCGATGACGAAAAACCATTGTGTGTCGAACTTGACGAGAACCGGCGCATTATCCGTTTCAGCGACGCAAAAGAACAGCTCCGTTACGCAACCGGCGGCATCTATTATTTCTCTCCGAGGATTTTCGACGTGATAGATGAAGTCCTTGCGACAGGGACGCTGCGGCTCCGTAATTTCCTCCGTTATCTCATCGACCACGGATATACGCTTTCCGCGTTTCCTTTCGCCAAAATTGTCGATGTCGACCACGCATCCGATATTCGTATCGCCGAGCAGTTTCTTGCGGAGGAAAAACTCCGATGAAACGGTTCGAACATTTTTTCTATCCTTCAGGAATATTCACCGTCGGTTGGCGCTGTCTTTCGAAGTGTATTGTCGGCAGGTCGCTACGTCATAATGACATTTGAAAATATTAATAATCTGATAAAAGATATTAGAGAGCATCCTGGTAAATATGTTCACGTAGGGGTGTTTTAACTTTTTGGAAGGAATCACGGTATGACGATCATTCCGCATTTGCTTGTCACAACCCTCGGTGTGCAGGTCATGGGTTTGCATGGAGGCGATATCGCCCTGGCCTACACGTTCGGGTACGGCGTCGACCTCGTCGATCATCCGATCAAACTGCCGTTGTATCTCAAGAAGAATGGCACCAAGAACGAAAAATTCTACCACTGGAGAACACCGCTGCAGGAACCGGTTGCCCTGTTGTGGATCATTCCATTGTCGATCTATCTTCACACGCCGGTGCCGGTTATTTTCTTTCTCTCGCACATCCTTCTGGATTATATGATCAGCTACGACAAGCGCCCATGGTATCCGTTCAGCATGTATACGACCAAGGGAATCCTGCCTGCGGCGTCCGACGCGGTAAAGGAATGGACAACGACTGCGGTGGTTCTTGCTGCAAATCTTGCAGTGGGCTATCATGCAATCCTGTCGTGGCTTTCTAACCGGTAACCGGATGAGAAAATATTCCGACAAGATTTTTACCTGGCTGATCAGGCTTTTTCACGAAGTCTTCGGCCTCTCCCCGAATCAGGTTTCAGTTCTTTCGCTGATCGTCGGGGTTATTGCTGCAGCCGTTACGGCATTGGGATTTGTGTTTGAAGGATTGCTGCTGATGGCACTCTCCCAGATTATCGACGCTCTCGACGGGGGGATTGCACGGAGCTACAACTTACAATCAGCCGCCGGCGCGAAATTAGAATTGTATTTCGACCGGACATGCGAAGCGGCGATGTTTGCTGCGCTCGTCATCATCGGCAAAACAGATGTGCTGACAACCTCCCTCGCGTTTGCTGCGATCATTCTCGTAACGATTGTCGAACCGTATTCACATTTTGATCCCGGCTTTAAGCGGTTCATGCTGTATTTTGGGTGGCTTCTGGAACAACTGTTCAACGTGCGCGGGTTTGAAATCGCGATGACCGTCATCTTTTTCGCAAATCTTACGGTGTTTGCCGTCGGCACGATTATAGCGGAATACCGCCTGCAACGGGAAGTTGATGCGGTCGCAATTGCAAAGCGCGAAGCGATGGCTGCCGACGGGTTGCCCCTTCCGCCGGACGATCCTCCGTCGTTCATTTCAAGGATAGTGTCATGGTTCTAAATTTTGCAGGCATAAAACGGAAAACGGATTATTCCCCCAACCATGTCGGGAATGATTTCCTCATCATTAAGCGAACGACGGAAGAACTCGAACGGCTCGGCTGTCGCGTCGCATTGTATGATGAAAGCGAACTGACGCCGGCGAGCGTCAAGGAAGGTCTTATTTTTTCGATGGTGCAGGGACCCGAAGGAGTGCGCGTCCTGGAAAAAATTGCAGGACGTGCCCTGTTGATCATCAATTCTCCGCAAAGCGTGGAGAATTGCTACCGTGTCAACATGGTCCGTCTGCTGAGCGAATACGGCGTGCCGTTTCCGAAAAGCATTGTCATCGATACCGGAATGGATTTAGACGGCGTTCTCAGAGAATTTGCTTCTCAAGAAGTGTGGCTCAAGCGCGGGGACGTTCATGCCGTTCACAAAGAAGATGTAACGCTGGCCTACACGGATGAAGAGAAAGCATCTGTCCTCAAAGAATTCCACCGGCGCGGGATACGTAATGCCGTTGTGCAGGAACATCTCAACGGCGACGTGGTAAAGTTTTATGCGGTTCGGGAATCGGCCTTTTTCTACTGGTATTATCTCAACGGTGTTCATCATACGCCGTTCAAACAAAAACAACTCATCGACCTAGCGCAGGCATCGGCGCAGGCAATGGGATTGTATGTCTTCGGCGGCGATGCAATCATCGCGGCGGACGGCTGGATCACGATTATCGATATCAACGATTGGCCGAGCTTTGCTCCGGTGCGCGATGAAGCGGCCAAAAATATCGCTCAACTTCTTGTACGAAAGGCAAAAGAAAATGAACACGCTCAAGGATAAGAAACAGTTCGCTTCCATTATTACCGAAGTGCCCGGACCGAAATCAAAACATTATTTCGAGCGTGATCAGAAATATATCTCTCCCGGAATCCAAACCATTGCTACCTCGTCGCAATTGACGATTGAGAAAGGGGAAGGATGTGTGCTTGAAGATGTGGACGGCAACCGCTTCATCGATTTTTTTGCCGGCGTCGGAGTTGCAAGTCTTGGCTATAATCACCCGAAGTATACGAAAATGATGCAAGAACAGGTTGCGAAAGTTCATGTAGGGAGCTTCACGTCAAAAGTGCGTGCGGAGCTTTCCGAGCTTCTTGCGACCATCGCGGTTGGCGGGTTGAAACGTACGCAATATTACAGCAGCGGAGCTGAGGCCGTTGAAGCGGCGCTCCGTCTCGCAAAATCGTACACGAAGAAAACGGAATTCATCGGGTTCTGGGGAGGTTTCCATGGGAAGACCATCGGCGTGCTCGGGTTGCTGAGCGGCGATTTCAAGCATCAACTCGGTCCGCTCCCTCCTGGAACGTACGAGACACCGTACGCGAACTGTCGTCATTGTCCGTTCAATGCGACATATCCCGATTGTGAATTTGCCTGCGTCGATTTCATCCGGAAGAAGATCGACAATGAAACGACGGGAAATATTGCGGCAATAGTTGTTGAACCGATTCAAGGAACAGCGGGAAACGTCGTCCCACCGCCGGATTTTTTAAAAAAATTGCGCGCTCTTGCTGATGAAATTGGCGCGTTGCTGATCGCCGATGAAATGATCTGTGGATTCGGCCGCACTGGAAAAATGTTCGGCTGCCAGCACTTTGATGTCGAACCGGATATTATCACGATCGGGAAAGGATTCGGCGGGGGATTCCCGATGACGGGTGTAATGTCAACGGAAGAAATTATTTTTTCGAAACCGTTCGCCAATCCGAGCGGAAGTTCCTCAAGCTACGGCGGTAATCCGCTGGCCTCGGCGGGAGCGCTTGCAACGATCCGCACGATCATCGAAGACGACCTGGTGGAAAATTCTGCCCGTGTCGGGAAGTATATGCTGGAGCGTTTCGAGGGTTTCAAAGAGAAATTCCCGTTTGTCGGCGAAGTGCGGGGCAAAGGGTTGATGATCGGCATTGAGCTGTCGAAAGGGAGAGAGACGAAAGAAAAGCTCGATAAAAAATATACGAAAATGATTTTTCAAGAATGCCTGAAGAGAGGCTTGATTGCGATGTGTTACAACCCCGATATCCGCATCAATCCTCCGCTCGTCATTACGGAAGAAGTTGCCGAAGAAGGCATTGATATTATGGAAGAGGTATTCTCCTATGTCGGCGATCGAATTAACGCTTAAATCACGCGAGACGGAAGAGACACTCGACGTGTACTTCTATCGTCCGTGCGGTTATGTTCTCGCCATTTTGGCAAAATCGATGGGCGTAACGCCGGACGCTGTCACTCTCCTTGGCTCACTTGTGGGAATTGTGGCCGGCCACCTTTTCTTCTACAATGATTTGACGACAAATCTTGCCGGCATCGTGCTATTGCTCTTCTCGGAAATGATGGACAGCGCTGACGGGCAATTGGCGAGGATGACGCAGAAGGTGTCCACACGTGGAAGGATTCTCGACGGCATCGGCGACAACCTGAAATTCGTCAGCATCTATTTGCATATTTGCCTGCGCATTGTTATTGCAACGCAGTGGTGGTGGATTTTTGTCGTCGCGATTCTTTCCGGAACCAGTCATTCATTCCAGAGCGCAATGGCAGACTACTATCGCACGGCGTATCTCTTTTTTACCGTGAGTCATGGACACAACGTTCACGAAAGCTCCGACAGTATCGTCAAGGTCTATGCCGGCCTTTCGTGGAAATCCGATTTTTGGACGAAACTGTACATGCGGGTGTATCTCAATTATACGCTGCAGCAAGAATCCATCACGCACACTTTTCGTGCGCTGGAAGTGAAAGCGGCAGAACAATTCCGCGACACTATTCCTGCATGGTTCTCCGATGCGTACCGGGTGAAGAACAAACCAATGATGAAATACTATAATATCCTAACAACCAACACACGCATGTTTGCGCTGATTCTTGGAATACTCATCAACCTTCCGTGGATCTACTTTGCTTTTGAGTTAGTGGTCTTGAATTTGCTTTTTGCCGCCGTTTTATTCCGGCAAAATGGTATCAATAAATCGCTGCTTACGTCGATCACGTGAATAAAAAGAATAATCTATGAAACAAGGCGCTATTGTTGGGATCGGGAAGATTGCTCAAACGGGGCATTTGCCCGCATTCGATGACGAACACATAAAATTGCAGGCAGCGATTGTTGCGGCTGTTGATCCAAATCCCGTAAGCAGACAACGCGCACTGGAAAAATTTCCTCATCTCCGTTTTTACGATACACTTGGTGAATGCTGCAGTAAGGAACAGATTGATTTCGTTGACATTTGTGCGCCTCCGCATCTTCATTCAACCGTCATCAGGGAAGCTGTTCAGCGTTCACTGAATATTCTTTGCGAAAAACCGTTCGCGTTGAACCAGCATGAAGCATTGCAGCTTGCTGAGCTTCTTCGGCAGCACCCGAACATTATTTTTATACCGTGCCACCAGTACCGCAACTCACATATCTGGAAACATCTGTACGAATTTAAACAAGAATCAAAGACGGCGTCCGGATGGTTCATCGAGTTTAGCGTTTTCCGGACTGAGGCTGATCCAGGATTGCTCGGCGGAGCAACATCGTGGCGCACGCAGTCTTCGATCAGCGGCGGCGGAATTATTGCCGACACCGGTGTGCATTATCTCTATCTGTGTTACTGGATCATGGGTATGCCGAAATCTGTAACTGTGCGCACACAAAAATTGTGTTACACCAATGCCGGTGTTGAAGATACGGCTGAAATCATCCTTGAATATCCGGCCGGGGTTGCCCACATTAATCTGACGTGGGCGGCGGACCGACGCGCTAACAGCGCGCGGATGATCACACGAAACGGAAGCATCATCTACGACGGCACGAAAATGCTGAAATATTCCGGCGACCGGAGTGAAATGCTGTCGGTTCCCGATGCGTCGGATAAGACGCAGTACGTTGCCATGTATGTTCAGTTGATAGAGGATTTTTTAAGACAGACTACCGACGGACATCAAAATGCAGCTTGGATTGACGAAGCGTATCAATCCGTCAGAATCCTTGAAATGTGTTATCGCTCCGCCAAGCAATGCGTC
>CAWJKX010000198.1:0-19633 GCA_963843065.1 uncultured Bacteroidota bacterium | reverse complement strand
GAATCGAAACCGAAGCAGACATTAAAGGAAGAAAAGAATTCCTGCGGAAAATTGGATACAAGCTCTAATCCACGATTTTTTTCCACACAAATGTTTTTTCTCCGATGATGAGAACTACTCGGCAATCAGACCAACGACGTACCTATTACCGCACCGCGCGGCTCGCAGCTTTCCTGTAAAGGGTGGATCCAAGAAGCCGCCCTCCGCATGTTGATGAACAACCTTGATCCAGCCGTTGCCGAGAAACCTCATGAGCTGATCGTCTACGGAGGAACGGGAAAGGCCGCCCGTAACTGGGAATGCTTTGATGCAATTGTAGCAAGCTTGAAGCACCTCGCGAACGACGAAACGCTGTTGGTTCAATCAGGAAAGCCGGTTGGAGTTTTCCAAACACATCAAAACGCACCACGCGTCCTCATTTCAAATGCAATGCTGGTGCCGAAATGGGCGACGTGGGATGAATTCCGCAGGCTCGAGGGGCTCGGCCTTACGATGTACGGACAAATGACCGCCGGCAGTTGGATCTACATCGGCACACAGGGAATTCTGCAGGGAACGTACGAAACGTTCGCCGCGTGCGCTGCAAAACATTTTGGAGGAACGCTCGCCGGAAGATTCCTGCTCACTGCAGGCCTTGGCGGAATGGGAGGCGCACAACCACTCGCCGCGACGATGAATGGCGCCGCATGTCTTGTCGTCGAAGTTGACCGCAACCGGATTGAAAAGCGGCTTCAAACAAATTATCTGGACAGAATGACGGAAGACTTCGACGAAGCACTCTCCCTCATCCGCGAAGCGAAAACAAAAAAACAACCAATCTCCGTGGCCCTTTTGGGAAACGCTGCGGAGATCATCCCGAAGATCGCCAACGGAAAATTTCTACCCGACATTGTCACCGACCAAACATCTTCGCACGATACGTTGAATGGGTATGTTCCGGCGGGCATTCCATACGCAAAAGCCTTAGACCTTCGAAAGAAAAATCCCAGGAAGTATGTGGCGCTGGCACAAACATCGATCGGGGATCATGTGCGCGCGATGTTGAAGCTTCTGAAAAAAGGGGCCGTCGTGTTCGACTACGGGAATAATATTCGCGGCGAGGCGTTTGCTAACGGCGTGAAGAAGGCGTTCGAGATACCGGGGTTTGTACCGGAGTACATTCGCCCGCTGTTCTGCGACGGCAAAGGCCCGTTCAGGTGGGCGGCACTGTCGGGCAACCCCGAGGATATCTACCGAACCGACCGCGCCGTGATGGAAACGTTTCCCCACAACACGCCGCTCTGCAACTGGATAGAGAAGGCTCAGAAACGAATTTCGTTTCAGGGGCTGCCGGCGCGAATTTGCTGGCTCGGCTACGGAGAGCGCGCTGCGATGGGAAAAATTTTTAATGATCTTGTGGCACGCGGCGAAGTCAGCGCACCGATTGTCATTGGACGCGACCATCTGGATTGCGGGTCGGTCGCATCGCCGAATCGCGAGACGGAAAAAATGAAAGACGGCAGCGATGCGATTGCCGATTGGCCGATTCTCAACGCTCTATTAAATGCAGTCGGCGGCGCAAGCTGGGTCAGCGTGCACCATGGCGGTGGAGTCGGCATCGGAAATTCGATCCATGCCGGAATGGTTGTCGTTGCCGACGGAACCAAGGAAGCTGAAGTGCGATTGCAGCGAGTGCTGACGTATGACCCGGGAATGGGAATTATTCGCCACGCAGATGCGGGATACGAACGGGCAATCGAGAATGCAACGAAATGGAAAGTAAAAATCCCAATGATCTCAGGACAGAATCTCAAAAAATGACGGTCGGGCTATGTGAGACGTGTAGCTTTCATACACTCATCACCAATAAACAAAAAAGCACGTTTCATTTATGCGAGAAAAGTAAAACTGACTCTGCGTTTAGAAAATATCCGCGGCTGCCGGTCTTAAGTTGCGAAGGATATCAATCCACGAAGGACACGAAGGGGCACGAAGAAAAGAACTAGTGATTCACTATACATCGGGGGGAGTATGACTGAACTACTGTATAAGACACAAGTTTTTGAAATTATTGCGGCGGCTATTGAAGTTCATAAAGAGCTGGGACACGGTTTTCTTGAAGCAGTGTACCAAGAGGCAATTCAAATTGAAATGTTGCAAAGGAAAATCCCCTTCGATTCTCAGAAAAGCCGTCGTATTCGGTACAAGGGTCGGATACTGAATAAGGAGTATGTCGCAGACTTTATTTGCTACGGAAAAATAATTATCGAGCTCAAAGCATTGGACAAACTTTCGGGCAAAGAAGAAGCTCAAATATTAAATTATCTTAAAGCGACTGGTTTAAGGGTCGGACTGCTTATCAACTTTGGAAGTGTTGGAAAATTGGAGTGGAAACGATTTATAAAATGATCCACGAAGGACACGAAGACACACTAAGTTTTTCTTCGTGCCCCTTCGTGTTCTTCGTGGAAATTAAACATGAACCTTCTTATTAAAAATATTGGTCAGCTTGTAACTGTCGCATCGAACGGAACGCCGTTTAAGGCCGGAAGAGAAATGCGCGAGCTGAGCGTTATTGAGAACGCGGCTGTCCTTATCGAAAACGGAATTATTCGGCGCATCGGGCCGACGGGCGAGGTGTCGGCATCGTCTGACATCGACGTGCTCGACGCATCCAATCGTGTCGCGTTGCCGGGATTTGTCGATTCGCACACGCACACCGTATTTGCCGGAAGCCGTGAAAATGAATTCGCCATGCGCGCAGAAGGAAAATCGTACGAGGAGATTGCCAACGCGGGAGGAGGAATTCTTGCTACAATGAATGCTACTCGCGCTGCAACAAAAAAAGAACTCCTCCGGCCCGCAGGACGCCGTCTGAATGAGATGATGAAACTCGGGACGACGACAGTCGAAATGAAAAGCGGTTATGGTCTCAATGCTGAAGCCGAAACAAAGATACTTGATGTGATGCATGACCTTCGCAGGGACCATTACATGACGGTAGTCCCAACTTTTCTTGGCGCACATGCCTTTCCCCCTGAGTTCGCCGAGGACAGAAACGGCTACGTCGAGCTTATTACAAATAAAATGCTGCCGTATGTCGGAGGACGGCAACTTGCGATCTTCTGCGATGTCTTTTGCGATGAGGGATATTTCGACCTTCATCAAACAGAACAGATTCTTCTTGAAGCAAAGAGGTATGGACTCATCCCGAAACTCCACGCCGACCAGCTTTGCGCGATCGGCGGGACAGAACTTGGAATCCAACTCAACGCAGTTTCGGTTGATCATCTCGAGCATCTTACGCTAAGCGGCCTCGAGGCATTAAAAAAATCATCGACGATTGCAACTGTTCTTCCCGGGGCATCGTTTTTCTTGAACCACCCGTATGCCCCGGCCCGCTCAATAATAAACGCAAATATCCCGTTGGCAATTGCCACAGACTTCAATCCCGGTTCATCGATGTCCTTCTCAATGCCGATGATGATGACGATTGCATGTACACAAATGAAGATGACGCCAGAAGAAGCGATTACCGCCTGCACTTTGAACGGAGCAGCGGCCCTCGGACTTTCCCATGAGACAGGGAGTATTGAGGTCGGCAAACAGGCAGATATCGTATTGTATGATGTTCCAAATTACAATTACATTCCGTATCATTACGGAGTGAATCTTGCCTGGAAGATAATTAAGAACGGGACCGTGCTTGAATTCTAATCGCAAAAAAAAATCTCCGCCGTTGGTTGCAGGCATCGACCTTGCTGGCAGCCCAAAACGGAACACCGGAGTCTGCCTCCTCAAAGGGCGGCGAATTGTTTTTTGGAAGACGTTATTTTCCAACGAGGAGATTCTGGAATTTATCGACCGTGCAAAGCCTCACCTTATTGCAATCGATGCTCCGTTGAATCTTCCACCGGGAAGAAAAACGCTCGACGACCGGAATGGCGAACATTTTCGGCCATGCGACCGGGAATTGCTGAAACGAGGTATTCGATTTTTCCCTATTACCCTCGGACCGATGCGGATGCTCACCGAACGAGGCATCGAATTGAAGAAGAAATTTACGCGCAAAGGGTAAGACGTCATTGAAATGTATCCGGGGGCGGCACAAGATGTCTGGAAAACTGGCCGCAAACAAGACGGCCTTCACAAACTGCGGAGGGGGCTGGAAAAACTCGGAGTCAAAGGGCTCGACAAAAAGATGAACGGCGACGAACTTGATGCAATAACTGGGGCGTTGGTCGGATTTTGGTACATGAAGGGAAAGGCGGAGGTTTTGGGGAATTTCAAAGAAGGAGCAATTGTTATTCCGCTTCCGGTCTCTTAAGTTTTGAATTCTGTATTTCTGTATTCCTAACTGGGAATTCAGGAGACAGAAATACAGCGAAAATATTATTTCAAAAATAAACAGCCATGAAGAAAATTATTGAATGTGTCCCTAATTTCAGCGAAGGACGAAACGCAGGCACCATCAAAGCGATCGCCGAGAGCATCCACAGCGTCGATAATGTTAAACTGCTGAATGTTGAACCGGATAAGGATTATAACCGCGTTGTCGTAACATTTATCGGCGATCCGGACGGCGTTGCTGAGGCAGCATTCCAATCGACGAAGATCGCTTCAATGCTCATCGACATGGAACGCCACAAAGGCGAGCACCCTCGAATCGGTGCAACGGACGTCGTTCCATTTATTCCTGTTTCCGGAACAACGATGGAAGAGTGTGTCGGACTCGCGAAAGCCTTCGGCGCGCGTATCGCTTCCGAACTTCACATTCCTGTGTATCTCTATGAAGCGGCTGCGACGTCGCCCGATAGAAAAAATCTCGCCGACGTTCGTAAAGGAGAATACGAGGGACTCGCCGAAAAACTCCTCGACCCAAAATGGAAGCCCGATTACGGAACAGCTGTTTTCAACAAAAAATCTGGTGCAACGGTAACCGGCGCTCGTAAGTTTCTCATCGCATATAATGTGAACCTCAACACCGCCGATGCGTCCGTCGCGCAAGAAATTGCGCAGCACATACGGGAAAGCGGACGGGTAAAAAAAGATGCATCGGGAAACGCCGTGAAGAACGAAAAAGGCGAAACCGTTAAGATCCCCGGATCGTTGAAGGCTGTGAAAGCGATGGGCGTGGTTGTGGAGCGGCTCAATATCGCCCAGGTCTCCATCAATCTTGTGGATTATGAAACAACTCCCCCGCATATTGCGTTTGAAGAGGTGAAGAATCTTGCCCGTTCGCTCGGAGCCGATGCAACCGGAAGCGAGATCGTCGGCTTGACGCCGTTAAATGCATTGCTGATGGCGGGAAAATTCTATGATGTCCGCGAAACATCGGAACAACGATTGATTTCGCTTGCAATCGACCGATTAGGGTTGAACCAGTTGGATCAGTTCGATCCGCAGAAGAAAATTATAGAATACCAATTGTGAAAGAATCATCACGCAAAGAAAAGCAAGAGTACTTGTTCACTCTGAACGAGTCCCGCGAATGCGGGACGAAGTGAAGAATCTGGACTGCGCGAGGGAAGAGTCAAAGAACGAGGATTGCGTTATAGAATGCCCTCACGCGATCCAAACCCTTCGCTCCGCTCAGGGTTACAAAGAATTAGCGCCTTTGCGCGAGACAACTTACTGACCATTAGCAAAAAATGCTGACAACGAAGACCCTCAACGAATTTATCGATGAAGTTGCCTCCAGCAGTCCAGCCCCCGGCGGCGGGAGCGTTGCTGCGCTCGCCGGTGCACTCGGCGCGGCTCTCACAGCGATGGTAAGCAACCTCACAATCGGCAAAAAGAAATATCTCGGCGTGCAGGGGGAAATGGAAAGTGTGTTGAAACAATCGGAAACTTTACGCGCATCGTTTGCAAAATTAATCGACGATGATGCAGAAGCATTCAACACCGTCATGAGCGCATTCAATCTGCCGAAAGAAACCGAGGAAGAAAAAACAAAACGATCGGAAACGATCCAACGCGCAATGAAAGCAGCAACGGAGATCCCTTTGCAGATCATGCAATTATGTGAACGGGCGTTGGCACTCACGCAGGCCGCCGCAGAAAAAGGAAACGTCAATTCAATTTCGGATGCCGGCGTTGCAGCGTTGATGCTCCATGCCGCATGCCTTGGCGCAAAGCTCAATGTTCAGATCAATCTCGGATCGCTTAAAGATTCTGCATTTGTTCAAGAAACGACATCCCGCACAGAGACTATCAGCAAACGTGTGGAATCGACAAGCCGCGACATTCTCAAGCGCGTGAACGAATCGCTTTCACCCACACACTCATGAAAGGACGGGCTTAATGGAAACTGCTTGGAAATTGCTCAGCGACGCTCCAGACGCGGTTTTCTTTTCGCGCAGCGACGAATCCGACCCCCGGATGGGAGACATCGTCCGGCGGCAAAAAGAAAATCTCTCGCCCGATATTCGAATCGGCATTGTGGGAGTTCCCGAAGATGAGGGAGTGAAAAGAAATCGCGGGCGGGTCGGTGCAAAAGAAGCCCCGAACGAAATCCGCAAAGCGCTGTACAAGTTCACTCCCGTTTGCCATTTCGAAGAACAAGCAGATATCCGAGCTGTCGATATTTGATTTCGGGAACGTGAAAACCGGAGCCTCGCTGGAAGAAACCCACCAACGGGTTCAAACCGTCGTCGAAACTCTTGTTGCGAATAATATCCTTCCGATCGTTCTTGGCGGAGGGCACGACACCACCTATCCTTCGTTTCTCGCTTTTTCCAAAAAGGCCGCGAGCGCCGGCGCCATTAACATCGACACGCATTTAAATTTTCGCAAATCGGACCCGCATCGGAACAACGGGACCGCCTTCCGTCAGATCCTCGACCTTACCCACAGTCCCCTTGCGCCGATGAACTTCGTGGAGATCGGCGCGCAATCGTTCGCCAACTCAAAAGAGCATTACGAAGAACTGAACGACCGGGGAGCGACAGTATTCACGCTTGGGGATGTTCGCAAAGAGCGGATTGAAAAAATCCTCGACATTGCATACGAGATTGCTTCTAATTCCTCCGAGCGAATGTACGTCAGCTTCGACCTTGACTCAGTCCAAAGCAGCGACGCGCCCGGCGTCAGCGCTTCGTATCCAACCGGGCTTACCGCCGAAGATTTATTGAAGGCAGCCCATTTCGCCGGCCTGCGTCAAAAAATAAAAGCGATCGACATCGTCGAGGTCAACCCAAAGTTTGACGTTGACGGAAAGACCAGTAAACTGGCCGCACTAGTGGTGATGTACTTTCTTGCGGGAGTGGCGAACAGATAGTCTCGCGCAAAGGCGCGAATCCATTTGATTTAGAACTAATTTTGCGGCTCTGCGTCTTTGCGCGATTCCTGCTTTTTCTATAATGTCTTCACCTCTCTCACAAATATTCATCCTATCCAAAAATTTTACTTGACAAAACCTCAGAAAAAGCATACTTTTGCCCCAACGCGTTGGGGGCACCCCCGAAGATTTGCCAACCCCAAATGCAACCCAGTGGTGGAAAAACCAGAGGTGGGAAATGGTTTTGCGGTTGCGTCAACAGATTGCCAATCAATCATCATATCCCAATTTCTGACCGCGGAGTGATCTTTGCAGATTTATAGCACCGTGAACAGAAGCCTCTCGTCTTTTCCCCCGAAAATTTTAATGCGAGCTGATCATAATTCTGAATGTAACGCCGCATATAGAAGGGGACGTAGTCGTTGAACTACAAAAAAAACTCCAATTGAAGGAGCGGAGATTGCCGAAAATCCGATGAAGAGTAGGCGCAGTGGAGATTGCAATATGAAAAAAGTATTTCTGACTGCATTTTTTCTTCTGGTCAGTAGAGCGACAATTTTTGCAGAAAATCAATCCTCAATTCAAAAAGAGTCTTCCACGGTAAACGTTCAAGTAAAACTCCCGGATTCTTTAATAGCAAAAATTGACAAAGCAATCCAAACGGCAAATTGTACTTCTATAATAGATTTATCGTGGAGACAGGATGTGTTAGTGTTGATGCCTGTTTTACTTTTTTTGCTCCTCGTCTTTATATCATTGGCAGTATTAAAGAGAACCGGATTTAATCTTGGTGATGCACTAAGTGAAAATGAGCCCGTGCAAAAGACTATCCCAAATCCCAATGCTAATCTCGCAGCTGCTAAACCGACAATTACTATTTCAGAATATCCACAAAGCTCCAGTAGATTATTGGCTTTCTTGACTTCAATCGTAGCGGTTGTTCTTGTGATTAGCGTTACAACATACAGCTTCTACTTCGGTCTGAAGTTTGGCAAAATGCCGGATCTAGGGAATTTACAAACCTTTGCTTTTAGTCTTGGCGTTGGTATTGTCCCGTATGCGTTTAATCGAATTGCGAGTGCTTTCAAAGCATAACTAGTGACGTTTCTCAAAAATAATCTTGTATCTGTGCAAACGTGTTCATCCTGATCCCGCCGAAAAACGGCGGGACGCGACGGCCTCCTTCGACGCGCTCCGCGTGCTCAGGATGAGCCATCGCAGCTACGTCGAAGGATGACAATAGATCACAAAATACAATATTTATTTTGAGAATCGGCGCTAGTTCGTAAAGGAAGTCTGGCCGAACATCCGTTCAAGACTAAGCAAAAGCGGAAACAACCATTTGAATAGGGCTTATGATTTCTGTCGAAGAGTTCATCGAGCGGATTCAAATTGAAAGTTTCACTATGATAAGCACAAGGGCATCAGAGAAAGACGCAAGGAATGGAATGAAGAACAATAACAATTGAAGAGAGGTGTAAAAAAAGTCGTATTGCAAACAAGCAAAATATTCGAACGTCGCTATTTTATTGGAGGCAACAATGAAATCTAAACCTACTTTACCTAAACCTCGTCTCGGCTGGCTACCGGATGTTCCGGACCAGCGCGATCATCTCTATGCTGCACCGGTTGAGTGGCTGGCGAAACTGCCGGCGAAGGTCGACCTTCGCCCAAAATGTCCGCCGGTGTATGACCAGGGACAGCTCGGAAGCTGCACGGCGAATGCCATCGCAGGCGCGGTCGAGTTCGACCAGATGAAAGAGAAAATCAAATACTTCATGCCGTCGCGGTTGTTCATCTATTACAACGAACGCGCGATGGAAGGAACGGTCAACTCCGACAGCGGTGCGCAGATCCGCGACGGGATTAAGAGCGTCGGGAAACAGGGAGATTGCCCCGAAACGCTCTGGCCGTACGACATCGCCAACTTTGAGGACAAACCTCCCGCATCCTGCTACAACAATGCGGTAATGCATAAAGCGATCCTCTACCAGCGCGTTTCGCAAATCGCTAATCAGATGAAGGGATGCCTTGCTTCCGGTTATCCGTTCGTCTTCGGGTTTTCGGTCTACGCCAGCTTCATGAGCCCGGCAGTGGCTAAGACGGGACACGCTTCGATGCCGAAGCCGAACGAACAGCTCGAAGGGGGACATGCGGTCATTGCTGTCGGTTACGACGACGCGAACCAATGGTTCATCGTGCGCAATTCGTGGGGAACGGGATGGGGCATAAAAGGATACTTCACTCTTCCCTACACTTATTTGCTCGACCAGAATCTTGCGGATGATTTCTGGACGATCAGAATGGTGAAGTAAAAGGAGCCTGCAACAATTCCGGCGAAAGCATAAGAAGAATGAACTAGCGGACAAAACCCCGCTTGCAAGGGAACCGCTTGGCGGGTTTTTGCAATTTTGTACCCAATGGCTAGTCCGGAGGGAGTGAGAGAGTTTGGGATCAAGGTAATATTGGAAACCTGCTGGTCTTATGTGCCGAGGATACCTTTGTGGCAAAAGGCTCTCAAAACAGAAAAGTAAGAGTGATGCCTGCGGGATTGATTCCCGTTGCAGGGCTGACGGAGGGTTGAACCAAAGAAGCCTGAGCCTGCCCTGAATAGATGCTTCGATAATACTTGCCTACCGTCGAACCGACTGCGTACGACATCAGCGCCCCTGCTACGGCATCGGAGAGCCAATGCATTCCCCCCCGATTGTTTGCCGAAACGCCGAACATCGTGTACCCGACGAGTCCGAAACCAACAACCTTTAACCACGTCTTGCCCGGATAATAGCTTGTCAACGCAGAAACAACCGCCATCGTTGCTGCGGTGTGGCCGGAGGGCCATCCCCAAAATACTCCGCCGCGCAGAAATCCGAACTGGAACGTTTTGCTCAGGCTGTCCATGTCCGAGACGTGTCTCCAATCAGGGTTCGGCCTCCCCGTAACTGCCTTGAGAGCCGAGTTGTAAAATATCTCGATGAGACTTGCCTGCATCACCGCAAAAGAAGCTCCCAATACTTCCCTGTCATTTCTTATCTTTGCATAGGCGAAGAGCGAACCGCCGGCGATAAACGGGAGATACTCCCCCGTGAAAACGACTGGGCGCGCCCACGATCCGTACTCAACATGTTGGTTGAAATAGTGTTCCACATCGTAATCGACTCCCTCATCCACGAGGATGGCTGTTGCAGCAACAGCCGACAGATGAAAATAGATATTATTCCCGCGGAAACTGTCGAGAATGTTGTTGCCGAAATTTCCGAAAAGATTGAGATCGGCAACGTTGTTCTCTGCGACCGCCGCAGCGGGGGGTGGAAGCAAGTTATGCAGCGCATCGGAAGGAAGTGTCTGTGCAACTATGTTTACCGGAGAAAGGAAAGGTGTTACGAAGGCTGTAAAGAGAGCGAACAAGCACATTTTTCTCATCGGGACCGGACCCTTTATTATTTCAATAATTGTAAGAAATCTTGAATTCAAATGCACGAAAATGATATATTGCAATCGTCGCAGTTTGATTAATCAAACCGCGACAACTAATATTATCTGCAACTCCCCGGGGAGCCGTGAAATACAATCCAGCCATACACCATCGCCAATCCATCAGATTAAAGGGGTACGATTATTCATCCGCCGGCGCATATTTCATTACCGCTGTTCTGCAGCACCGTAGGCGCTTGTTTGGGAAGGTGTGCGAGAACAGAATGCAATTGAGCGAAGCGGGAAAAATTGCCCACCGATGCTGGGAAGAGATACCACTTCATTTTCCGCATACAGCATTGGATGAATTCATAATTATGCCGGATCATATGCATGGGATTGTTGTTATTGTGGAGGGGGATGGGAGTAAAAATAACAGCGGGGGCGATGATGATTGTGGAAAAAGCAGTGGAGGTATTAAGAACTGTGGAATAAACAGTGGGGGCGTTCAATTGAACGCCCCCACAAGGGGCATCTTAGGAGCAAATATCATCTCAACAAGAAAAGACAACTACTTCTCAATCATTTCTCCCAAGAAGAAAACATTGTCTGTCATTGTCAGAACATATAAGGCCGCCGTTACAACAATTTGCCGTGAGAACAGAATTCATGAATTTCAATGGCAGCGCAATTACCATGAACACATTATCCGTAATGAAAGAGAATTTATGGCAATTCGGAAATATATTTTGAATAATCCAGCACAATGGCTGCATGAAAGAGAAAATCAGCATGCAATGTGATTGTCGAGATTCGTTGTTGTCGGGGTTCTATTGAACGCCCCGACCCCTTCTTGCACTTCCACCGCTAAAATCGTATCTTAGTGCAGAAAAATTGCCCGCGACATAGTCGAAGGGCTTTTTCGTTTAAACGGAAGGTAGAAAGTAAAGAGTTAAAAGTGAAAAGTTAATAAGTGAAAAATTGATAGGATAATGTCGGTTTCAATGTGTGCGATATTTTCCTACGAAAAAGGACTTCCAACTTTTAACTTTACACTTTTACCTTTCCCAGAATTCTGACTTAATGAACCATATCCGAAATTTCTGCATCATCGCGCATATCGACCACGGCAAATCCACGCTTGCGGATCGCCTGCTGGAGCTCACCGGCACGATCACGCAGCGAGACCTTGTCGTCAATCAGGTGCTTGATGATATGGATTTGGAGCAGGAGCGCGGCATCACGATCAAGCTACACGCCATCCAGATGCAGTACACGGCAAAGGACGGACAGCACTATACGCTCAATTTGATCGACACGCCGGGGCACGTGGATTTCACGTACGAAGTTTCCCGGTCGCTTGCCGCATGCGAAGGAGCGATTTTGGTTGTGGATGCCTCGCAGGGAGTCGAAGCGCAAACCATCAGCAATCTCTATCTTGCAATCGATGCCGGACTGGAAATCATTCCCGTTATCAACAAGATTGATTTACCTTCCGCGCACACGATGATTGAGACGGTGAAGCACGAAATTGTCAGCCTCATTGGATGCAAAGAAGAAGAAATTTTACTGGCGAGCGCAAAAACAAAGCTCGGCATCGAAGAAATACTCGACGCGGTGGTGCAGCGCATCCGTCCCCCAAAAGCAGAGGCATTGCAGCCGCTGCGCGCGCTTATTTTCGATTCTCTTTTCGATTCGTACCGCGGTTCCATCGCCTATATCCGCGTTATGGAAGGGACGCTGAAAGAGAAAGACAAAATAAAATTCTTCTACAACGGAACAACCGCCGAGGCGGAAGAGGTGGGCATCCTCGAGATGAAACGGAAACGCACTGGCATATTGACTGCCGGGGACGTGGGGTACCTTATCGCGGGACTGAAGGATGTCCACGAGACAAAAGTCGGCGACACCATTACGACCGTTGCAAACGGAGCTACCGAGCCGCTGCCGGGATACAAGGAAGTGAAGCCGATGGTTTTCAGCGGATTGTATCCGACGAACAGCGACGATTTTGCGGAGCTTCGTGATTCGCTGGATAAACTGCGAATGAACGATGCGTCGCTGATATTCCAGCCGGAGTCGTCGACCGCGCTCGGGTTCGGATTCCGCGCCGGATTTCTCGGACTGCTTCACATGGAAATTATCCAGGAGAGACTTGAGCGGGAGTATAATCAGAATCTCATTACAACCGTACCAAACGTCGAGTACCGGGTAACGAAAACGAACAAGGAAGTTGTTACCGTCAACAACCCTGCCGAGATGCCGCCGATCGGGAGCGTTGAAAAAATGGAAGAACCGTACATCAAAGCACAGATCATCACGCCGACGGAGTACATCGGCAATATCATGAAGCTCTGCATGGACCGGCGCGGCATCTATAAGAACACCAACTACCTTGACCCTACCCGGGCCGACATTACATATGAATTTCCTCTCTCCGAAATCATTTTTGATTTCTACGACAAATTGAAATCATTGACGCGCGGGTACGCATCGCTCGATTATGATTATCTCGATTACCGCGAATCCGACCTCGTGAAGCTGGACATCCTGCTGAATACCGAGCCGGTTGACGCTTTATCAACAATCGTCCACCGCGACAAATCGTACGACATGGGAAAAAAGCTGTGCAGTAAACTAAAGGAGTTGATCCCGCGTCAAATGTTTGAGGTGGTGATACAGGCGGCAATCGGCAGTAAAGTGATTGCCCGAACAACAGTCTCAGCCATGCGAAAAAACGTCCTGGCGAAGTGCTACGGAGGCGACATCACGCGGAAAAGAAAACTCCTCGAGAAACAAAAAGAGGGGAAAAAACGTATGAAACAGGTCGGGCGGGTGGAGCTTCCTCAGGAAGCGTTTCTTGCCGTGCTTTCGATGGATGAGTAGAATGCAGTAAACAGTGAACATAATATCAATCGAGTGTTTTTACTGATTACCGTTCACTGATATCTGAATTCTGTATTCCAACGTCCCGATATTCAATTACCGACTACAGTTTCCATCAATCAATCACCATTTAAAAACCATGGCTAAACCAGAAGAAAAGAAAGCTGAGACACACGTTCCTTTCTCCAGAAAAGTTAAGGATTTTTTCCGCGAGGCTGGGATCGTCATCATCGGATTTTTGTTGTTGAACAATTTTGTCATCGCTTCGTTCATGGTGCCGACAGGGTCGATGGAGAACGAAGTGATGACCGGCGACTTCCTGATGGTCAACAAATTTATATACGGCGGATGTTCGCCACGCAATATCCCGTTCACCGATGTACGGCTTCCGTGGTTTAGGCTCCCGGCGTTCAAGTCCGTGCATCGCGGCGATGTTATCGTGTTCGAGTTTCCCGGGTACCGCGAAGAAGTGCATCCTGACGCCTTCACGTATTACCTGAAACGCTGCATGGCAATTTCGGGAGATACCCTGCAGGTTATTAACCGCGTTGTCTATGTCAACGGACAGCGAGCTCCGATTCCACGCAACATGAAATTCAATTCACCGCGCATGCTCCCCGCGCAGTACGCCGACGAGAGGATTTTTCCACCTACCGCGCCGTTCAATGAGGACAACTACGGACCGCTTGTCATACCGTTCAAAGGAATGAAGCTTCCTCTCACCGCCAACAATCTCGGCATGTGGGATACGTTTATTCAGCGCGACGGCCACAGGGCAACGCTCGATGCGCTCGGCAACGTTCTCATCGACGGAAAACCGAACAGCATATACGTTGTCGAAAAAAATTATTTATTCGGGATGGGGGATAATCGCGACAACAGCCTCGACAGCCGTTTCTGGGGATTTATTCCCGAGGATAATATTGTCGGCAGCCCGATGATCGTGTACTGGTCGTGGGATACCGACGTCTCCATTTTTAACATTTTTGAAAAGCTCCTGTCGGTGCGGTTGAATCGACTGGGAACGTTAATTCGCTAAATTCTTGTGCAGGAAACGGTGGAAGTGAACGAGGAACAGAACAGACGCGAGGAGCCGACCCGGAAGCGGTTCAACGATTATGCCGCGACGATTGCCGCCACTCTCCTCGTCGCATTCTTCCTGAAAACGTTCGTCGTCGAAGCTTTCCGCATACCGAGCGGGTCGATGGAAAACACGCTCCGGATCGGCGATTTTCTTTTTGTCAACAAATTTATTTACGGCGCAGAGACGCCGAAGTATCTCCCCGTTCACAAACGTCGAAATCCCGCATTTCCGCCTGCCGGCATTCGTGCAGCCGCGACGCGGCGACGTAATCGTGTTTGAATATCCGGGGGACAGGGACGAAACTAAGCTGCAAGGGAACATCAACTATATTAAACGCTGTATTGCGGTTTCGGGAGACACCCTGCTTATACAAAACAAAACGGTGTTCGTCAATAATAGAGAATTCCTTCTCCCCGCTCAATCGCCGCATACTCCGCCGAGCAACTTTCTTCCGCGAGAATCCGTGAACATGATCTTCCCGAAAGGAAGCTCGTTCAACCCCGATTATTACGGGCCCATCGTCGTCCCGTTTAAAGGAATGGTGGTGGATATTTCCAACGGCTCGATCGAACAGTGGCAGACGTTTATCGAACGTGAAGGCCACCGGGTGGATATGGACCGGACAGGAATGGTTACGATTGACGGTGCAGCGAGAACGCAGTACATTGTTGAAAGAAATTATTTTTTCACGATGGGAGACAACCGAGACAACAGCCTCGACAGCAGATACTGGGGGTTTGTTCCGGAAGAGAACATCGTCGGCAAGGCGATGTTCGTCTATTGGTCATGGGATACTTCCGTTCCAGCCGGCGACATCGCTGAAAAAATTCTGGCAATCCGCTGGTCGCGGATTGGAACGTTGATACGATGAACAATCGTGGTTTTTTAGATTTCGGGCACCTCTGCAAATTGAACTATAGGGCAATGTAAATCAACAAAGCGTCCGATATCTTTTTAAACGCATTCCCGGCAAAGATAAGCAATTATGGCGAGCCTGTACCTTCACATACCGTACTGCGAAAAGAAATGTATCTATTGCGATTTCTATTCGATTGACAATATGAATTCAATGGAACAATTTCTCGACGCGCTCGAAAAAGAGATCGCGATGTACGCCGAGCAGTATTCATCACGCGAATCGTTCGAGACAATTTTCTTCGGAGGCGGAACACCATCCCTCCTTCCCCCGTCTACACTGGAAAGAATACTCAAAGCGCTGCATTCACACTACCGTATAGACTCCGGCGCCGAGATTACGGTCGAAACAAACCCGGGAACCGTTGACGCGGAAAAACTTCGAGGGTACCGGTCGCTCGGTGTCAACCGGCTGAGCATCGGCATTCAATCGTTCCATCCGGATGAACTGAAATTCCTGAGCCGTATTCACACCGCTGACGAAGCGACTGCGTGCGTCGAAAATGCGTACCGCGCCGGTTTTGACAACGTCAGTGTCGACTTGATTTTTTCTTTGCCGGGCCAAACGCTTGAGCGATGGAAGGAAAACCTCCGGCGTGCAATCGCCCTGCAGCCAAAACATATCTCGGCGTACAGCCTGATCGTTGAACAGCATACGCCGCTCTCTACAATGGTGCAGGAAGGAACGGTGAAGCCATTACCGGAAGAAAAAGATACTGCGATGTACGAAACAACACTTGCGACGATGGCGGAAAACGGCTTCCGCCAGTACGAAGTTTCCAACTTTGCCATGCCCGGATTTGAATGCCTCCACAACAAAAACTATTGGAATCATTCCAACTATCTCAGTTTCGGGCCGTCTGCGCATTCATTTTGGAAAGAACACTCAACGAGGGGACGCCGCTGGTGGAATTCCCGGAGTATTGCACACTACTGCGATGCGATCGGAAAAGGAACATTTCCCGTTGCAGGTTCTGAAAACGTCGACAAAGATACAATGTTCAGTGAAGCCGTTTTTCTCGGCCTCCGCACGGGCGAATTGAGCGCGACGACGCTGCAGCAATTGTATGGCGTAGACATGCTTTCAGACCGCAGCGAAAAATTGAAAATGCTTTCCGACGAAGATTTGCTGCACATCAACGACCGCCGTATCACACTCACCCGCAGAGGAATTATGGTTTGCGATGCAATCGCCGAATCGCTTCTCTAATTGCAAGGAATCCACTAAGAACACGTTCTCCTCCTGCCATTCGCGAACGTAGTGGATACTCCAAGCCACTGCCGAACTTTCAATTGCAATTAGAACACTTTCAAACTATATTGAGCCTGTTTTCTGCCGTCTGACCCAGTTTCACGAGGAAGTAATGGAGCACAAGAAGCTTAACCGGCTTGTTGCAGGGTTTGTTTTTTTCGTATCGCTCGTAGTGTACATCAAAACGCTCTCCGACACGGTTGTTTTTTGGGACGTCGGTGAATTCATCGCCGCAACCTACTTGATGCAAGTACCGCATCCCCCCGGCTCGCCGTTCTTCCTGATTGTCGCAAAAGTCTTCGCGATGTTTCCGACTGCTCATGACCCTGCGGTTCGGGTTCATCTTGTTTCAGCGTTCGCCAGCGCTTTCACTGCTGCGCTTTTGTACCTCTCCATCGTCAAGCTCATACTCTTGTGGAAGGAAAAACCGGCTACAACAATCGACAGGCTGGCAGTTTATGGGTCGGCTGCCATCGGTGCACTGTCGCTTACATTCAGCCCGACGTTCTGGTTCAACGCGGAAGAGGCGGAAGTATACGGGATGAGCATGCTTTTTGTCGGCATGATTACCTACCTTTCGCTCCGGTGGAACGAGCGGGCGGACGAACCGGGAAACGAGAAATATATTTTGCTCATATCGTACCTTGTAGGCCTGTCGATCGGCGTCCATTTGCTCTCCCTCCTCACAATTTTCCCGTTCATGATGATTTTCTATTTTCGCAAATACAAATTTACGATTATATCCTTCTTGAAATTCGGCCTGGCGGGAATCGTCATCTTCGGTGTAGTGTACCCGGGCATCGTAAAATGGTTCCCCGGCTTGCTTGACGGCTCTGTGATGATTGGAGGAGAGGAATACAAAAGTTTTCTCATCGGCCTCATGCCCTATGCAATTATCGGAGCCGCACTCTATGGAGTGTACTATTCTTATCTTCACAAAAAAAAATCGATGAACATCGCTTTAATGTCCGGGCTGCTCATCGTGATGGGGTATTCCACGTACACAATGGTGCTGATTCGTGCTAACGAGCATCCGCCGATGAATGAGAACAACCCGAATACGTTCACCCGCCTTGAATCATACTTGAACCGTGAACAATACGGAGAGTCTCCGTTGCTGAAGCGCCGGTACAGCACCGAGCCGCAGCATCAGGGAATCTACGCGAAATATTCAAGCGACAGCGATTTTTTCTGGCGGTACCAGATCGACCATATGTTTCTCCGTTACTTTCTCTGGCAATATGCGGGAATTGAGGGAGATTGGCAGGATGCCGGGGTGAACTGGAAACAATTGTACGGCATTCCCCTCCTCTTCGGTGTCATCGGATGCATCTACCATTACAAAAAAGACAGGAAGATGTGGTTTGTCTTTCTGACCTTCTTCGCCGTTATGGGAATTGTCCTCAACCTTTATTTTAATTTGCAAGAACCACAGCCGCGGGAGCGCGATTATTTTTATGTCGGCTCGTTCTTTGTCTTTTCTGTTTGGATCGGGATGGGTGTTCTCGGGGCAGTCCAGCTTTTACGAAGCGTGCTAAAAAACCGGCACGTCCAGGCTTACACCACCGGCGGTGTGCTTCTCTTCGCTGCAGTATTCATACCGGGGAATATGCTGCGGACAAATTACAAAGACGCGGACCGCACGGGCGACTTCGTTGCGTGGGATTATTCGTACAATCTTCTTCAGTCGTGCGAACCGGAGGCAATCCTCTTCACGAACGGGGACAACGATACATTCCCCCTTTGGTATTTGCAGGATGTCGAAGGCATACGGCGCGACATTCGCATCGTTAATCTCAGTCTGGCAAATACGCCGTGGTATATTGCCCAGTTGAAAAACGAAACCCCGTTCGGCGCAAAAAAAGTACCGATCAGCATTTCCGACGATCAGATTGAACACATTGAAGTTGTACGGTGGGAGCCCCGGCGGATGACCCTTCCTGTTCCGCAAAATGTCTTCAACGAATTCATGTACCTGGAAGATGCTTCGAAACAATCGCCTCTCGTCGATACTTCTGTCGCCCGCTCCGGGGTCATTCGCTTTATCTTTCCGAACACAATAACGGTCCGTTCCGTCAGAGCGATTCGAGCTCAAGACATTGTGGTATGGAATATCATTTCGACAAATAAATGGCAGCGTCCGATTTATTTTGCCATAACGTGCCCGCTCGACAGCAAGATCGGCTTGGAGCGCTACCTTCGCACGGACGGACTGGCTGCGAGGCTCGTGCCGATTCATGCACCGAGTAATGAAGGAATTATTGTCGATACAATTCTTGCGGCAAACCTCTACAACTCCCCCTCGGGGTTTTCCAAAATATTTCAGCGTGGATACAAATACCGGGGTTTGAACAACAGCGCGGTCTATTACGATGAGAACGTTACGCTGTTGACATCGAATTATCGTAATGCATTCCTGCGGCTTGCGAAGCATCATCTTAACCTGACACATAATAACGCGAAAGCAATCGAAGCTCTCGATTCAATGGAAGCAAAAATTCCACACTACGTTATACCGATCGATTATCGCCTTCTCTACGACGTAGCGAATTTTTACAAGTACGCGGGAGCTCAGGACAAATACAACAAATACGCCGACGAAGTCGCTGTGAAGCTGCTCGATATTCTTAAGAAGAAACCCAACGAGCCGCTGAGTGAATATAACCCCTATGTCATACTTCTCTCAATTTATGAATCACGAGGAGAGTACGAAAAAGCAGTCGAAATCTTGAATGAGATAAACGAGAGGTACGGTGGAACGGACCCGACATCGGAGAACAGGTCAAGGCAAGAATGGCCAGGCTTAGGTCAAAAATGGGCATAC
>CAWJKX010000197.1:0-3543 GCA_963843065.1 uncultured Bacteroidota bacterium | reverse complement strand
GCGCAAGCTGGGAAGAACCGCGAAACGTAGTATTTCGACTCTCATTCCATATGTAAGTACGGATGTGTGATGCGTTTTGAGACGGGGCTTTTATCTATTAATGAAGCCTCGTTTTTTTCGGGCAATTGTGTCGCCACATCATTATGAGAAACTGACCGCGAAAACACAGAAGAATCCCGCCATTAAGAGTGCAATAAGAGTGCTTTGACTGACTGATGTTACGCATTCTGAAGAATTCATGAAGGAAGTGCTCCACCAAAGAAAAGACACACCCCTACATCCCCTACATCCCCTCTCGTCATCGTGCGAGCAACGCACAGAGGGGGACTTGCCCCGCCGCTTCCCTTTGTGTGTGAGCGTGCGGCGAAAGCGAGAGGGGTCGGGGGTGTGCCAAAAAGGATTTTGGGTACCATCGGTGACTAAGATAAAATTTTTGTACATTCTTGATGCCTAGTTAACCTCTACCACACGTGTGACATCAAGATTGCGTCGATTATGGAAATCCGTTTAGCTCCTATATCGTCCGTTGCCCTAATAATAAGTTTACTCAGTACAGTTATTGCGATTAGAAGCGGCCATTCCAGAAACTCTCACGAGTTATTCCAGCCATCATTCAGAGGGCCGAAGCATCGTTTTCATCTCGTCGAGCGGCCAACGAATTCGTCTTACTCCGTACGGCGATTACATTGTCCGCATCCAATCGGTACGTAAGGATGAAGAGTTCTTTCCCGACGATCGTTATGAAATGGTAGAATCGCATGATTGGGACGGAAACCTGCAAGTAACCGACCACGATACATTTTTTATCCTCCAATCCCGCGCGGAGAACGGCGTAACTCTGCACATCAGCAAGAATCCAATGCGCGTTTCGTTCTCTTGGATTGGGGATAAAAAAACTCTGCTGACGGAGCGCGAAGGCGTAACATGGGCGGAAGATTCAATCCACGCATCGTTTATCTACGATCCGGATGAACATTTCACAGGGTTGGGGCATGGGTATTTTGGAAGGTCGGAACATCTCGACCTCAAAGGGCAAACTCTCCAACGCAACTACGGTACGGAACACGGCCAACAGGCTCCGTTGATCGTTCCCTTCTATCTCTCAAGCAACGGGTACGGAGTTTTTCTGAACAGCACATTTCCCAACTCGTTCACTTTTGGAAAAGACAGTCTCTACGAGTTTTCAATCGAAGGGAATGGGCGAATGGACTACTTTTTTATCCTCGGCCCTGACTTCGCGAGCATCATCGACCTCTACACTCAACTGACGGGAAGACCACGGCTGCCGCCAATCGCAATGCTTGGCCTTGGATTGTCAGACAAAGCGAATGACGAAAATTCATCGGCCCCGTCCGACGAGCGATGGTGGAAACAAAAAGTTACCGACCATCGAAACGCCGGCTTGCCGATCGATCACTTGATCAACGACAATCGATGGAGGGCAGGAGGCGGCAAACGATGTGAATCGTATTTCGAGTGGGACACAACCCGGTTTCCCGACCCGCATGAGTACCAGCAGTGGGTCAAGGCGAACGGGCTCGCGGTGACGATCGATTTCAATCGATGCATCGCTAGCGCGAGTGAACGGTGGAACCCTTCCTTTAACATTCCCATTTCGGACAGCATTGACTTCGGCGAAAGCGCTCCGGACTTTACCCGCAAGGAAGTAAGAGAGTGGTTCTGGTTTCTTCATTGGAGAAAATCTCTCAGCCCGAAATTGGGATATCCCGGCGATGCTCTGTGGATTGACGAGTTTGATGAGATGGGAAAAGCTCCAGCGTCGATGATTCTTGGCAATGGAAGAACATGGAAGGAAATGAAAAACTACTGGTTCTTTCTCATTGCGAAAGCGCTGGTGCAGGAAGGATGGGATAAGAAGATTGCACCGGCAAGGCGGCCGTTCGTCTGGGTGCGGGGAATGACTGCCGGCGCCCAGCGTTACGCAACGTTATGGAGCGGAGACATTACGCCGACGTATGATGATATGAGATCCCAAATACGAAGCATGCAATTAGCCGGCCTCTCCGGTTTTCCGTTTTGGGGACATGATGCCGGCGGTTTTTACGATTGGAAAAACAAAAGAGGACCAGACGACACCATATATCGGAAATGGTCAATGGCATTCGGCAGCTTCTCGCCGTTCTGGAAGCCGCACGGCATGGGCCAATCTCGCTGGCCTCTTGACAGGTCGCCCGATGCGCAGAAGGACGCCAGAAACGTACGGAGAATTGCGTTACAAACTCATGCCGTATCTCTACACGTGCGCTCACGAGGCCTCTAAATCCGGAATGCCCATTGCCAGGGCGATGGTCATTGAACATCAACAGGACCCGCTTGCGTGGAGGTACGACCTTCAGGTACATGTGGGGAAGTGAGTTCCTCGTAGCACCCAATTGCAGCGACGAAAGCAGTGTAGCAGTGTGGCTGCCGGAAGGTCTATGGTATGATTTCTGGAATGACTCTGTATGGACCGGGAATCAGCAAATCAACTATGCGACACCCGTCGGTGTCCTTCCACTCTTTGTTAAAGCCGGTTCAATCGTTCCAATGGCTCCTTTTGCTCTCAGCACGTCGTTTATTCAAAAAGACCAACTTTCCGTTCATGTCTATGTCGGAAAGGATGGAGAATTCACTCTCACCGATGACGACGGAATCACGGAATCGTATCGAACCAAAGGAGAGCTGCAGACAACTAAATTCGTGTTTGTTCAGTCGATCATGACATTGAGCATCGGCGCCGCTGCAGGGACGTACGAGCATGCACCAACACATCGAAGATACCACATTGAATTTCATGGACTTGCCCGGCCGATGTGTATCAACGTAAACGGGAGGCAGTTCAAATTTGTGACGTCGGAAGAAGAAGCGCTTTCATTAGGCGAGGGGCTCGTGTGGAACAAAGAGAAAAGGTCCCTCTCGGTTTATACAAAAAGGATGCCGATTGACCGGAGTCTCTTAATACAAGGAATAAAGGATTGCCCGGCGGATGAGCATAAATGAGTGAGCGGACAATAAGGAGGGGTTGGTCTATCTGCATTCAAATCCGCTTGTCAACGCTGAAATCGATTATCGAACTTATAGAAAATTATCTACATTCCGATCCCGTAAAATTAATTTCCGCTGTACCAGCTTCGCGTAACAGCGAGAGCTCTTAAACTCCATCTTTTCAGTACATCATTACCGTGAATTAGCGTTTCACAAAGCAACTCCAAACCGGCGACGCCCTCCCTTCCAGAACCTGCTGCAAACATCACAAAGATTCCAAAACTACTCAGAATCCCGACTTGTAAATTCTACATTTTTCATGTTTTGGGCGAAATGAAAGATCCTCGACCTTTCAACTTGCCGTAACCCTTCATTTTACCTGAGCGAAAGCCGTTTAAAAGACTGAGCTTTAGAGGCATTCGACATTATATTCCACCGGTGTAATATTTACAAAATGCCTGAAATTTTAGGAATAGAAGCAACTTTGCGCAGTGCTTATTTCGGCTTCGTCTACTCTCTTAACTTCATTGTGAGCAATCAATTACGGGGGTTTTTTGT
>CAWJKX010000196.1:0-71532 GCA_963843065.1 uncultured Bacteroidota bacterium | reverse complement strand
AAAGTTAAAAGTGAAAAGTGATAAGAGAAAAAGCCTTTAGCTATTGGTTTATATCAGCTGCAAAAAATGATTAACAATATACATAACAGCACACCTATCTATGCAGAAATGCGGCGGCGGCTTGCCGATGTTCGTTCACGTTATTATAGAGAGCGAACGGTGTACGGGTCTATTCTCACTGCGGGTATTGCGGTCGGTCTATTAGCCTCTTTGTCCGCAATTGAAGCTCTGTTCAATGGGAGTATTTTTTTCAGGACAGCCATTTTTCTTGCAGGCTTTGCGGTTATTTTTGCTGCGGCCGTGTGGTTCGTTGCCGTGCCGGTCTTGCGCTGGAAAAAAATACTGCCGGGCATTTCGGAAAAAGAAATTGCAGCCCGAGTTGGCGGGAAGTTTCCCGAGGTGAAAGACCGTCTATGGAACATCCTGGATATTTTTGAAGAGCACAACAGACGGGAGAGTGAAACACACGGCTTTCGTCCCGATTATTCGCCGGAACTGATAGATGCATCGTTTGCCGATCTGCAGAAGGCTGCCGATCGTCTGCATTTTACGGATGTTGTGTCGTACGGAGAAGTTCACAAGGCCGGAAAATATCTTGCAATTGCTGCCGCTTCAGTTGTTCTTCTATTTGCCGTCCCGCAAATTGATCTTTTGCCCTCAGCGCAACGGCTTGTTCATTTCCGTACAGAATTTCGCCTGCCGCCGGCATTCGCATTTCTTGTGCGGCCGGGCAACGCCGAAGTTGTCAAGGGCGAGTCGGTGCCGGTCTCGGTTTCACTTATCGAGAATGCAGAAACAGCAAGTCCTCTCCATCGTTATCTTCCCAAAAGAATTACGCTTTCGGTTCGACAGGCAGATATGACTTCAGAAGATCAAGTTGAAATTCAGGCCGACTCATCGGGGCAATTTCATTATACGCTTGCCTCCGTCAGGCAATCCGAGGAATATTTTACTGAAACCGAAGGCATTCAAAGTTCACGGTACACTATCAGCGTGATCGACAGGCCGATAGTTCGGTTGCTCACGGTGCATCTTATCCCTCCCTCATATTCCCGGCTTCCGGAGCAGTCGCTCGACGAGAATGTCGGCGACATACTGGCGCTGCCGGGAACCGCAATTCAATGGCGCATCAACGCGAGCAAAGTGCTGCGGCATGCATCGCTTGTTTTCAAAGACGGAGAAGAACTGGCACTGCAATCGCATGACGGAGCCTATGTCGGACGGTTGATTCTTCACCAACGAGCGAGCTATCATGTCAGGCTGGAAGATAATGAAGGCTTCACAAATGTCGACCCGATCGAATACAAGCTCGACGCCACACTCGACGAACCGCCCACGGTGGCCATTACGTATCCCGGAAAGAATATCGATATCGTCGATAAGATGGAACTGCCGCTGCTGCTGAAAATCCACGACGATTTTGGATTCACGTCGTTGAACCTTGCGTACCGGCTGGTGCATTCACGGTATGAACAGGCGGACAGCAGCTTTTCATCGATCTCCATACCGATTTCAGCTGACGTCAAAAATTCCACGGATGCTGACGTAGATTTCCAGTGGGATATCTCGCCGATGGGATTGGTTCCCGAGGATGTCGTCGAATACCACGCCGAAGTATTCGACAACGATAATGTTTCCGGACCCAAGAAAGGAGTCAGCGAGACGTATCTGCTCAGACTTCCCTCGCTCGACGAAGTGTTCGCCGATGCCGACAAGGGTCAAAATGATGCAATCGAAAAACTGGATAAATCGCTTGACGAAGAAAAAGATTTGAAGAAAGACCTCAACGAGATTTCGCAGGAAATGAAGAAAAACCAACCGCTCGATTGGCAGAAACAAAAAAAAGCCGAAGAGACGCTCAAACGGTACCAGGAACTGACAAAAAATATCGACGAAGTGAGCAAATCGCTCGATACGATGACCCAAGCGATGCAAAAGAACAATATCCTCTCGAATGAGACACTTCAAAAGTATACGGAACTTCAACAGCTGCTCCAGCAAATCAATTCCCCTGAATTTCAGAAGCGATGAAGCGAATGCAGGAGGCCATGCAGAACGTCTCACCCGACCAACTGCGCCAGGCAATGCAACAGGTGCAATTTTCAGAAGAAGCGTTTCGCCAGGGCTATCGAGAGGACGATGGAGCTCCTTAAGAGGATCCAGGTCGAACAAAAAATGGACGAGATGGTGAAACGCGCGAACGAACTTCAGAAACAACAGGAGGATCTGCAGAAGGAAACTGCCGAATCGTCGTTATCCGATAAGCAAAAAGCGGAAGAGCTCGCGAAAAAACAGGAGGACATTAATAAGCAATTGGCGGACATCCAGCAACAGCTCGAGGAATTGAGGAAGAAGATGGAAGAATTCCCCGCGGAGATGCCGATGAAAGCGCTGGACAAAGTCGAAGAGGCGGCGCACGATAGTACGATGGAACAATCGACGCAGCAAAGCTCCGGACAACTTCGCCAGCAGCAGAAGCAGCAAGCGCTTCAATCTCAGGAAAGAGCAGCCAAAGCGATGCAGCAAATGTCCCAGCGAATTTCGGAAATGCAGGAACAGATGTTGAGCAATGAAACAAACGAAGCAATGAACACGATGCGCAAAGCGATGGAAGATTTGCTGGAGATCTCCCAGCGCCAGGAAGATCTGAAAAATCAGTCGCGGTCGTTCTCACCGAATTCGGAACAATTCAGGGAAAACGCGGAAAAACAATTAGGTTTGCAGAATGACCTCGCGAACGTCGCGAACAACCTGGTCGGTCTGAGCCAGAAATCGTTTGCGGTAACGTCGGAAATGGGAAAGGCAGTTGGAAAAGCGATGGGAGGCATGTCGCAAGCGATGACCGGGCTCGAGCGGCGCAACGGACAATATTCAAGTACAGAACAAGCCGAGGCCATGACGTCGTTGAACAAAGCGGCCATGCTGGCGCAGTCATCAATGGATGCAATGCAGCAGGGAGGTCAGGGCGGCTCCGGCGGTTCCCTGCTGCAGCAGTTGCGGCGGATGGCGGGCCAGCAGGAGAGCATCAATTTGCAGACTGAGCAGATCTCACAAGGGAAAGGGTTTTCGCAAGAACAACTTCAGGAAATGGGAAGATTGGCAAACCAGCAAGAGGCAGTGCGAAAATCGCTGGAGGAGCTCAACAAGGAAGCGCAGGAGAGCCAGGACAGAAATAGAATTCTGGGAGACCTTCAGAGAATTGCCGACGAGATGAAAGAAGTTGTTGAAAACTTGCAGCAGAACAACGTCAATCCAAATACGATCCGGCAGCAGCAGAGAATTTTATCGCGCATGCTCGATGCGCAGACTTCAATGCGCGAGCGGGACTACGAGCAGCGACGCATATCGACTGCCGGCACGACTCCGGTACGCCGCAGCCCGGCGGAGGTTCAGGACGAATCGGCGCAGAGCCAGCTTCGGCGAGATCTCTTAAAAGCGATCGAAGAAGGCTACTCGAAAGATTACCAGGATTTGATCCGCAAGTACTATGATGCGTTAGATAAGACACAAGGGAAATAATGATTCCTTGTCAAGTTTTTAAATCTTGACAAGGGTGAATGGAACGTTTGCCCACCCATTTTGGTTTTATTGCCATACCTATCTGTATGTTTCCCATTCCTAAAAGTGTGAATACGTCTATGTATAAGAAATTGTTTACAATTCCTCAACTGCGGTAATCTATGGTCATCATTGTATTTTTTGTAGCACACTGGTTCTTATCGCTGTTTTGTCAAACTTTCTTCCTGCACCGTTATGCGGCGCATAAAATGTCTACGATGTCAAAGTTCTGGGAAAGAACGTTTTACATCGTAACATTTATCACCCAAGGGTCTTCCTTTCTCAATCCTCGTGCCTACGCTATTATGCACCGGATGCACCACGCTTACAGCGATACGGAAAAAGACCCGCACTCACCCCATTATTTTCGCAGTATGTTCACAATGATGTGGAGAACGAAAGACATTTACCTTGGATATTTGCTTCACAGAGTCGAGCCGGAGAAAGGCTTCGATAAAAATATTCCGGAGTGGAAAGCATTTGACAAATTCGCAGATTCATGGACGGTAAGATTCATATGGGTTGGCGTGTACGTATTGTTCTATGTTGCATTTGCCCCAAGTGCGTGGTTTTTTGTTCTCCTTCCGTTTGATTTCATCATGGGGCCGATCCACGGAGGTATTGTAAACTGGTGCGGGCACAAGTACGGTTATGTGAATTTTCGCGACACGGGGGACATATCAAAAAATTCTCTGCCATTTGACTTTCTCACACTTGGCGAATTATTTCAGAATAACCATCATAAATTTCCAAGCAGAACAAATTTTGCAGTCCGGCTATTTGAAATCGACCCGACATATCCGTTAATAAAGCTACTTAGCTTGATGCGCGTAATACGGCTCAGTAAACCTACAGAAGCCGTGCAAGCTCAAGCCACTAGAGGTAATGGTACATTTGCGGGCCGTCGGACATGTTAGTAATTACGATTGGTAAACTGTTCTGGTAAACACGATTTTTTGGGGAAGTTGTCCGACATCTCTCTGTCGTCCTTTGTACTCTTTGCGACTTTGCGCGAGCATTCACTATTCATTCACTTACTGGAAAGGCGGCAGCGATGGGCAAGAAAATGGATAAAGACACCAACGCGGTAAATTGGTTCGAGATAGCAGTAGCCGATATCAAAAGAGCAACAAAGTTTTATGAGACGATTTTTGAAATTACTCTGAGGCAGGGGGAATCGATGGGGATGAAGATGGCGATGTTTCCTACGGATGGCAGCAATGGAACAGTCGGCGGATCGCTTGTCCAAAGCCAGATGCATAAACCAAGTTCCGCAGGTGCCGTTGTGTATCTCAACGCAAACCCCGACATGCAGTTTGTGCTCGACCGTATTGAGAAGGCAGGGGGAAAAGTGTCGATGCCCAAAACGCTGATCGATAAACAAATCGGGTATATGGCATTATTTACAGACACCGAAGGAAATAAAGTCGCGCTTCACTCCAACGCATAACTAGCTTGCTTGATCCATCCGATTGGTCATAGCGATCGGATGACTATACTGATGGATAAGGTACGCCATGGTGCGCATTATAACACCGTTCGGATTCCGCTCGACCGCAACCGAAGTTGTTGAAGGGATCAATCTCACGGAAGAGCGCGCGATTGTCGCAGTCCGCTCCAGCACTCACATGCTCTCACAGGTTGTCTTCGACGATATCCATTTTGCTTTTCGCCGTTGCCCCCTATGCCCTCAACCCTGAAAATGCCGACCGTCTCTGGGAAGAATCTTTGTACTTGATTGCATGATATAACATCGGTAAGCCAAATGCGGGACATTCGATTTGCATCTGGGTAAAAATTTAAAGAGTTTGAGCAGAATAAATAGTAAAATTCTGCTTGAATTGGCGTAGTATGTCGAGAAGATCAGCTCTCATCACTCTTTCAAAATCGCGATTCAGAACTCAGAACTTAGGACTAAGAATTCAGCACCCAAGACATTAATCATTCCCCTCTCATAGGCATCTTCTATGGCAGACCCAATCATTATCGATTCCGACGAGACCGAAGAAAAACTCATCTTTCCAATTATCTATATTTGTGTCAGCGCATTTATTGCATTGAACCTCTGGTCGGCGTTTGAGCCGACAGCCTGGAATTGGGGATTTCACTTTCTTGCTTTTTATGGCATTGAAGTCCGGGTTGGCGTTTCGCTTCTCATGCTCCTTATCATGATCCCGACCGTACAATTTTATTTGATCGACTTCATTCGATCGGTCGTTGATTTGGAGAACGATCGGTCGCCGGTGGTTCAGTGGATACTGGGAGTTTTCGCGATCGTAGGGATGACGTTTGTCTTCGTCCATTTTCGCGCAACCACATATTTTCTTGGAGACGGCTATGTACAACTGCGAAGCCTGAAGATTCCGGAGAACATGGATAATCTCGGCCTGACCGGCTTTGCACGGGAACCCCTCGTCGGCTTTTTTGTATTTCAACTATGCCGTCTTTTTTCATTCCTTGAGAGCTTGACGCCCCCTGAAGATGCGTACTTATGGTTGAGCGTACTTTCGGGAGTCTGCTTCATCATCATCGCATGGAAGGGAATCGGGCTCTTCGTTGCAGAGGAAACAGACAAGATTTTGATTCTTTTTTTTCTTCTCGCTTCAGGAGTGAGCATTCTCTTTTTTGGCTCTGTCGAAAATTGCGCACCGGGGTACGTCGGAATTCTTCTATTCCTTCTTCTCGGAACCGGATATCTGAAAGAAAAAATCTCGATCTACTGGGCGATGGCTGCGTACGGTCTCCTATTGTCGATGAATTTTGGCGCAGTGGTATTCCTCCCCGCGCTCGCATATCTTGCATACATGGGCGTCCGGCGCGGAGAAGCGGCGGAAACAGGTGCAGCGGTGTTTATTTCCGGCATTATTTTTATCGCCTTACTGTTTGTCTCGGGGTATTCTTCTTCCTTCTTTTCGCAAGTCTTTAACGATGCCGGCACCAATATTCTTCCTTTCGGCAGTCCGGCCGGGAAACATCAGGCATATAGTATATTTTCGTTGAGCCATGCGGCGGATTTGGCAAATCTTTTTCTTCTTTGCACCCCCGCCGCTGTGGTACTCCTCGTCGTCGCAATCGTTGCATCGCTAAAAAAACGCAGGCCGCTGGAAACATCCGAGTGGTTTCTTCTACTGGCGATGGGATGCGGCATTGGTTTGATTGCCGTGTTGAATTGCACGCTGGGGATGAGCAGGGATTGGGATATCGCAGCGCCGTTCAGCGTGGGAATACCCGTCGCGGCAATCGCGATCTGGACAACCGTCGCCGACAACAGAGAAATCAGACAACGCGCCATGCTGGTCCTCAGCGTTGTAACGCTGCTCCAAACCGGAGCCTGGGTGGCACTCAACGCGGACGCGCACAGCGCAATAGCCCGATTCGAGATTCTAGAAGAGAAAGAACTTTGGGGGACTCAAGCCTGCCTCGAAGCATACGAAGAACTTGCGAATTATCATAGGGACCGCCGTGAATTTGCCCAGGCCGCCGTGTGCTTCGAACGGTACGTTGCTCTTGATTCGACTAGCAACTGGGCGTGGCTCAATTGCGCGAAAGCAGAACAGGCAGCCGGGAATTTCAGCAAAGCGATTGCAGCATATAGAGAGCTTGCTCGGCTCGGTCCCTCGAACCCGGACTACTTAGCTCCCCTCGGCGTAATCCTTGCACAAACGGGACATTTCGACGAAGCATTATTCTACCTGCAAGAGGCCGAGAGATTATCCCCCGAATCGCCGAAGATCAAAAACGACATCGGAGCCGTCTTCGCCAATCAAAAAGAGTATTCAAAAGCTCTTCCATATTTTCTCAAGGCCGTTCGCCTCGACCCGAATTTTTATGGGGGGTATCTCAACACAGCGGAATGTTACGCGGCGCTTGGAGACAAAGAGAAAGCGCAGGAGTACAGAACGATGGCGAGAAAGAAACAATGAACAATCAACAATGAACAATGATCGATTCTCAGTAAGGCCGTCCTTCAAAAGGGGTGCTTTGAGATAAGTATAGCAAGAAGGTGGTAGCTAACGGCTAATTGCTAATAGCCGACTGGTACATACCACAGCCTCCTTTCCCTACGCTGCTTGACAAAACAGGAGAGAACCGCTACCTTGTTCTCAGCTGTACCAGCCGAACCGCGTCTTAGGAGGAGATGCTCAGCGAGAAATCAATAGTATTCGTACGACGTGTGTTTGTTCCAAGTTGCATGTGAATGCCGAAGCAACGGATTAGTCAATTCAGGAGCGCGGCAGGGAAAGTCCTGAATATCAAGAAGGAGGTCAAGATGAAAACGCAATTTCTTTCCGTATTAATCGCCATATCTTTTGCAGCCAACACTAATAATGCGGTTGCACAGTGGTATGCAATTCCGCAGATGCAAAATGCTGCAGTTACATCCTTCCTCGTAACAACGGACAGCACCGTGTTTGTGGGGGGCTATTTTCATTCCCTCTATCGCTCTACCGATGGCGGGGAAACGTGGGTCAACACTGCGGGCCAAATTCCCGTAGACACAATACTCTCTCTTACTTCTGCGGGCAGATATATATTTGCCGGCACAAATGACGGCGTATGCCGGTCTTCGGACAACGGAGATACATGGGAGACGGCAAACACCGGCTTTGAATGGGGCGGAGGTGCTATAAACCAATTCGCCAGCGTCGACACCGTTCTTTACGCAGCCAATCAGTCTGGCGTTTATCGAAGCACGGACTTCGGCACTTCCTGGATACCGGCAAATAATGGGCTTGCCACCGGCCAGAGTCATTCTATGGTTTACACCATGCCTGCGTATGGAATAGTTTCTACACCTTCCGGTCTTTACGCCACACTGTATCTTCTCGGAGGAGCTTATGTGATGCACCCTGGAGATACAACATGGAAATTTGCCGGTCTCGGAGGGCATTGGTTCGATGCCGGTGCTATGATTGTCTTTGACACTGCCATCTTTGTCGGCGCATGGGATGGGGTCTTTATGTACAGCGGAAAAGACACGACGTGGCTGGCGCGGAGCAATGGCCTTCCGGAATATCTTGAATACTGTTTGTTTGCCTCAGCAGGGAACCTGCTCTTCATGAGTGGTATCAGCGTAGGCTTCTACGTCACTTCCGATTTCGGCCTGGCATGGATTCCTGTCAGCGGTACCGTCTTTGGGGGTGCTGCCATCAACGCCATAGCAGCGAACAAAAAATATCTCTTTGCCGGTACACAAGGGGGCGTGTGGCGAATTCCACTTGCCGACATTGCCACATCCGTGAATAACCATCCTTCTCAATTGCCAGCGCAATATGCCTTGTATCAGAATTTTCCCAATCCGTTCAATCCGAGTACCGTTATCAGATATCAGATGCCAGTGAACAGTCGTGCGACGTTAAAAGTGTACGACGTACTCGGAAGAGAAATCGCCACGCTCGTGGATGGAGAGCAAAGTGCGGGGACTCATTCGGTAACGTTCAACGCAGCCGGCATCTCGAGCGGGACATATTTCTACAGGTTCCAGGCAGGGACGTACAGTGAAACAAAAAAATTCAGTGTACTCAAATAGCAAGCGACCTCACAGCAAAGAATAAGGGGAAACAACACGTAATAGCCAATGGCTAAAAGCTAACCGCTAGCCGAACAAACCGCAACTGTCTCCTCATTGCATTGCTTGACAAAACAGGAGAGAACACTTACTTTGTTCAGGGTGCGCACAGGCTGATGAGCATCCTTGGAGAATAATGCCCTGAAAAAAGTCAGCGTTATTGTTTTGAAGAATGTCTACTAAATGGCATTGTAAACAGCGGATAACTATTTATAAAAAGCATACATCATTTGACTATTTCTAAGTCAATCTTCATCACCGGTTCTGCCGATGGATTAGGTTTAATGGCCGCTCGGTTGCTGGTTGCAGATGGGCACCGGGTAGTATTGCATGCCCGCAATCAAAAGCGGGCTGACGAAGCATTATCACATGTTCCCGGAGCTGCAACCGCGGCGGTCGGCGACCTTTCAAGCATTTCGGAAACCAAACACGTTGCGGAACAAGTAAATATGCTCGGCGTATTTGATGCTGTTATTCACAATGCCGGTATCGGCTATCGCGAATCGCGTCGTATCCAGACCGTCGATGGCTTATCGCATATTTTCGCCGTAAATTCGTTGGCCCCGTACATTCTGACATGCTTGATCAACAGGCCGAAACGTTTGGTGTACACCAGCTCAGGCATGCATCGAAGCGGCGACCAGAGCTTGAAAGATTTGACCTGGAGTACGCGTTCGTGGGAAGGTTCCACTGCCTACGCCGATTCTAAATTGCATAATGTGATCCTTGCTTTTGCCGTCGCCCGTAAATGGCCTGATGTGTTTTCCAACGCACTGGAACCCGGCTGGGTTGCCACGAAAATGGGGGGACCCGAAGCATCCGTCAGCCTGGACAAAGGGCCTGCAACACAAGTTTGGCTCGCCTCGAGCGAGGAAAAGGAAGCTTTGGTTTCGGGGAAATATTTTTACCATAAGAAACTGCGGAGTTTTCTTCCGGCGGCTGCCGATATCGCTGTACAGGAAAAATACATTTCAGAATGTGACCGATTGTCTGGAGTTTCATTTCCAAAGGGAGTTTAATTTCACGATGAATACAAAAACCGAATGAACAGACTACTGACGGTAACGTCGAAAGAAAATATTCCTCCGCAGTACCGGGAGACTCCGATCGGACTTCTGCTCGAATACCACAATCTCGGGCGGACTTTGGACTCGTACACTAACGCCAGCTTGTTGATCGGGATGTGCATGGATAATCGGAAACATCTCCATATCCCGGATAATTTCGCATTTATTATTCGTACGGGGGGTGCAAACCTCAGATACAGCGAGTTCAAAGTTTCGTATGCCATCGCAGTCGGCGGAGTACGATGCATCGCGTTGATCGGACATACACAATGCGGAATGGTCAACCTCATCGCCCGCAAAGAGCAATTTGTTCAAGGTCTCGTCAAAGCAGCAGGCTGGCAGGAACAATCGGCTGAAGAACATTTCTTTCACTTTGCCCCGATGTTCGAAATTGGGAACGAAGTTGATTTTATTCTGAGCGAAGTGAAGCGGCTTCGCTTGCGCTACCCGAAGATTGTAATAGCTCCGCTGCTGTACCGGGTCGAAGATAATCGTCTTTATCTTATAGAAGAAAGTTCAGCGGCCAAGTGATGCCGCGACTCTAAGCAATCGCTTCACTCTTAGTATCTCGTTCCCAAGTTCAGCTTGGGAACGAGATGACGAGATGATTCCCAAGTGAAACTTGGAAGCGAGATGAAAATGCTCGGAATGAGGGCGAACAACAATCTAGAGCACAGGCTCAAGAACTGGTGCAAACACATGTATATCATCTTAGCACTTCTCGCAGGCGCGAGCAACGCTCAAGATCAATCAACACAATCGCTTGAAGTGGTTCCTAGTGTTGACCTTACTAGGTACGCTGGAGTATGGTACGAAATTGCCCGATTGCCAAACGGGTTTCAGAAACAGTGTGCCGGCGATGTGACGGCGACGTACACACTGCTCGAGAATGGAAGAATCAAAGTTGTTAACCGCTGTCGAAAAAAAACCGGAGAGATCGATGAAGCGGAAGGAGAGGCAAAACTTTCCGGCGACGATGTACCAAATACCAAGTTGAAAGTACGGTTCGCCCCTTCAATCCTCTCATTCCTTCCATTTGTGTGGGGTGATTATTGGATCATTGCTCTTTCACCCGACTACAGCTATGCCGTCATCGGTGAACCTGCCCGGAAATATCTGTGGGTGCTTTCCAGAACTCCGGGAATGGATGAATCGACGCTCAACACTCTGCTTGACCAAATTAAAGCAAAGGGCTACGACCTTACCGGTTTGGTCAGAACAAATCAATCGGGGAAGTAGGGGCGGATCACAAAACACACTGCGTCAAAAAATTTCAACGCAGTGCGTTAAAATGCCATGTATCATTCAGTCCGCAGAAGGGTCGGAGCATAAACGAAAGGACAATGAATGGAGACGAAGGAAGTCATCAAGTCTCAGTATTATGCATCGCTCGAGATGTTGCGAAGTGCAATCACCAAATGCCCGCCTTCTTTATGGAACAGCGAAGACTTCAAAAATAGATGCTGGCATATTTCATACCACGTTCTCTTCTATACACATTTGTACTTACAAGATGCTGAGAATCAGTTTGTCCCCTGGAAGAAGCACAAGGAGCACCACCAATTCCTTGGGAATCTTCCCTGGCCGCCGCATACAAAACCGAATATAGGAAAACCATACACGAAGGAAGAAACTCTCGAGGTACTTAGATCTATGCAAAAACCAGGTCGAGGAGAAAATCTCGTCAATAGACCTGGACGCTGAGTCAGGATTTTACTGGCTGCCGTTCAAGAAGATAGAGCTCCAGTTCTACAATATCCGCCACATCCAGCATCATGCAGGAGCACTTATCGACAGGCTTCGAACGAGAGAAAACATTGGAGTCGACTGGGTTGCAATGAAGGTAGATTCCCCTCTGTGATAAACAAATAGTATCGAGAAACTTGATAGCATGTAATTTAGCAAGGGCGTTGATATGTCAACCAATCGAGAAAAAAGTCTGATCATCTCATATTTAGCAATGCGGAGGTTAATAGGTATTCTGGGAATATCGCTTCCCCTTATCGTTGTCCTCGGGGGATTTACACAAGGTGAACCTGATGTACAGGGATCGATAAGCGGTTACTATTATACAAATATGCGCGATTTTCTAGTCGGAATGTTGAGTGGAGTTGCATTGTTTCTCATATCGTACAGAGGTTATGAAGACATTGACAGCATCGTAGCGAAGATGAGCGGTATATTTGCGCTGGGAATGATTTTCTTTCCTACGGCAATGTTCTCCGGCAAGATTGTCAGAGTCGGAATGTTTCTCATTGATGACAGCATTTCCGAAAAGATCCATTTGACCTTCGGTACATTGTTTTTTCTTGCATTGTCGTTCAATTCTCTCTTCCTCTTCACCAAACGCCACCCGGGCGTTATGGGGAAAGAAAAAAAGCGAAGGAATATGATCTATCGCATTTGCGGAATTGTCATGATTCTTGCAATAGTATGTATAACGATATATACATTTTTTTTGCGGGGGACTTTTCTTGCGGCGATGAACCCGGTGTTGATACTTGAATCCGTCGCATTGTTTGCATTCGGTATTTCATGGTTGGTGAAAGGACATACATTGTTCAAAGACAAAAAGAATTAATATTCATGGCTCCTCGGGCAGAAACTCGCCCTGCCTGAATTGGTGTGTGTTTTTTTCCATTCTCAAAACCTCTTAAGAAGAGAGATGTACCGGAGTATAAAAGGCAAAGACACACGCCAGTCCGGATCCAAAAGGTCCGACGAAGGAAATAATTCTCCGCAAAAATCCTCAAGATCGGTATTAATCCGAATGTTGGCATTCCTGAAAAAATTCTAGACGAATTGTTCGCGAATGCCGGCAGAACGAAATGCCCCCCTCCTGTCAAAGGAACATTTAACGGAAACAAATTCATACAAACTGTCGTAAAGTACCAAGGCGCATGACGATTATATCTCGACACTTTAATTCAGCGTGGGGCAGGACTTGATGAAGGAAACCTGGCGCGGCGGTAGTTCAGAGGCTTCCCAAGGATTCTTTCAAGAAGTGAACTGATATTAAGCCATGCGATAATCCCGGTAAGCTGTCCTTCGGATAGCTTGAAGACGATTCGTTCATTGCTTTTTGAAGAAGCGATTATTAAGTTTCGGGAGTTTATTTCGCGGCATAACGGGCCGGACTTCCCACGTGTTGGGGATTTAACCATCCACTCCGGACACTCACAACATTTATTGAAAGGAAATATTTATGGACCCGCAAAAAGTCGACATGTACATGATGATGTCCTCCAAGTATTTTGAAGGATACCAGCTCACGGCGATCCGCGAAAAATTGTTGAAAATGGATGATTCAAAACTCATTCAGGTCCAGGGTGTGAATCTCAAAGACCCGACAATAATGCTTATCGTTTCGCTCGTCGGCGGGCATTTCGGCATCGACCGGTTCATGCTCGGCGAAGTCGGTCTCGGAATTGCAAAGCTGTTGACGTGCGGCGGGCTCGGCATCTGGACAATCGTCGATTGGTTTCTGATCCTTGGAAAAACGCGTGAATATAATTTACACCGTATCCTGCAAGTGTTGTTCTAAACTTCGTATGACCAAGAGAAAACTCTACACTATTCTGGCCGGGCTATCGCTGGCCGGCTATGTCTGGCTTGGCTGGAATTTTATTGATAGCTCGGCGCATTCCGCCGCACCATCGGTCTGTTTATTTAAGGAGGTTACCGGTCTCCCGTGCCCTTCTTGCGGTACGACCCGTTCGCTTTTCTTGCTGGTACATGGTCAATTCCGGGAATCGTTCATGATGAACCCGTTCGGCGTGATGCTTGCCCTTGCACTCGTAATCATTCCTTTGTGGATGATGGCAGACGTCTTGCGCGGCAGCGGTAGTTTCTACATCCGGTACACGCGAATGGAATATCTCCTTTCACACAATAAACTCCTCGCCGCATGTGCTGCCGCAATCGTCGCTCTCAACTGGTTCTGGAATATTACGAAAGGGTTGTAGCGTGACCCTCCAGGAATTTTCTTACGCACCCGACGATTACGAAACCGAAAAAGCGTCGAACAGTTATTTGATGTCGCTCGTCGTGATCATGGTCGGACTCCCTTTGCCGATCGTCAATGTGATAGCGTCGGCGATTTTCTATTTCGCGAACAAGAAGTCGGCCCGCTTCGTCCGTTGGCATTGCACGCAAACGCTCCTGGCACAGGGGTTTACCTTGCCGGTCAACGCTGCGGGTCTGTACTGGACGCTCGGAATCATCTTCGACCGCACGACGGTATCAAACAATTATATTGCGTACATACTCACCATTATATTGTTTAACCTCGTTGAGTTCATTGCGACCATCTATGCAGCCGTTCAAACAAGGAAAGGAAAACACGTTGTCTGGTGGTTCTTCGGACCGCTGACAGAAACGCTGGTGAAAGCATAGCATGGCGAAGATCATCGTTCACTTCATTGTTCTTGTTGCCCTCTTTTTCGGCACGTGGTTCCTTCTCGGCTACGTCGATTATCTCAAACATTTTCGGGTTGAAGAACTGACGAAGGAGACCGAGCATAACCTGGGAGAATTGATTCTCGATGAACTGCAGAAGGGGAGCAGTGAACTTCATTCGGATACCGTGTACTCGTTCGTCAACGGCATCAAGAATAGACTCTGCACAGCGAACGGCATTAACGATTCCTCAATTACCCTTCATATTCTTGTCCGTGATGAGGTCAACGCAATTGCGCTCCCCGACCGGCATCTTGTCGTTTACACAGGAATGATCCGCTACTGCAAATCACCTGAAGAGTTAAGCAGCGTGCTAGCGCATGAAATCAGCCACATCGAACATGGACACATCATGAAACGGCTCAGGAAAGAAGTGGGGCTTTCGATGCTGTCAGCACTCGCGGGCGGCGAAGCAAACGGAGAAATCGCGCGGGAAACGGCGAGGCTGCTCTCCTCTACGGCTTTTGACAGGCAGCTGGAGAGCGAGGCGGACGCTTCTGCCGTGCACATGATGGCAAAAGCAGAGATTGACCCAGAAGCCTTTGCCGATGTGATCTTCCGATTGTCGCAGGAAAAAAATGACGTTCCAAAGCACTTTGAATGGATTAGTACCCACCCGAATTCTCAGGACCGGTGTGCTGAAATTTTGCGGTTGAGGAAACAGGAGACCTACCACATTAGTCCGTTGGCAGGCAGCGTAACATGGGCGAACTATAAAAAAATATTACGCGGGACCTCCGTAGCCGTAAAATAACAGTTCGCTTACACTTTCTTTATTGCCTCTAATACTGGTTTTCAATATCTTCATAGCAATTCAAATCCCACTTCAAGTCGCTGATTCGCACGCACGTTCGTCCGTACTTTTGGTGTTCTGTGCAATTGTGTTTGGGACTGATTTCCGCGATACCAAAAGACCATGCAGAGAAATCGTTTGCATACGATGATTCTCCGTTAGATATTCACAAAAACAATCTACGTTCAAGATGCCGAACCAAACTCTGAATAGCATCATTACCCGACTATCGACTCAGAAGAATAAGTCGGCTAATACAATCCATGTTTCACCGCAGCTTGTCGAAGCAGCTCATGCAGAAGTCAACGATGTGTTGAGCAAGCTCAAAACTTCGCTTCAAGGTCTCGCAGAAACTGAGGCAGAAGAAATCAGGCAATTACATGGATTGAATGAAGTGGCCCAGGAGACACATCATAGTTGGCCCTGGCGGCTGTTGATCACTACGCGAAATCCGCTCGTTATTCTTCTCACCGCATTGGCAACGATCTCGTACGCCACAGGCGATATGCGGGCGGGAACGGTGATGGCTCTGATGGTGGTCCTTGGAGTGATGCTAAGGTTTATTCAAGAAACTCGCGCAGATAGCGCGGCGGCTAAATTAAAGGCAATGATCAAAGTGACTGCGACGGTCATTCGTCAAGGGGTACCGACGGAAATTCCTCTCAAAGATTTGGTGCCGGGAGATATCGTCAAGCTTTCTGCTGGGGACATGATACCCGCTGACATTCGCGTCGTTTCCTCGAAAGATCTCTTTATTATTCAAGCAAGTCTCACTGGAGAATCATTGCCCGTAGAGAAGTATGATGCACGGGAAATGCAGGATAAAATCTCACCGCTTGAGTTCTCGAATATCTGTTTTCTCGGGACAAGTGTAGAAAGCGGGACTGCAACCGCAGTTGTCGTTGCTACCGGCAAACAGACGTACTTCGGCAGCATGGCAGCGAGCTTGACGGGGCAACAGGTGGAGACAAGCTTTGATAAAGGGATCAAGCGTTTCACATGGCTGATGATCCGTTTCATGATGGTGATGGTGCCGTTGGTGTTTCTCATCAACGGATTCACAAAAGGTAATTGGGGCGAAGCGTTCTTTTTTGCACTTGCTGTTGCCGTCGGTCTCACGCCGGAGATGCTGCCGATGATTGTCTCCGTGAGTCTCTCCCGTGGCGCGATACTCATGTCCAAGAAAAAGGTCATCGTTAAAAGGCTGAATTCGATTCAGAATTTTGGAGCGATGGATGTGCTCTGTACGGACAAAACCGGAACACTGACGCTCGACCATGTTGTCCTGGAGCAATATTGCGACGTTGTCGGCAAACAGGACGATCCCGTCTTGCTCGATGCATATCTCATCAGTCATTTTCAAACAGGTCTGAAAAATGTCCTCGATCGCGCCATCCTCGACCACCATGAAGTGCATGAACACGCAACTATCGAACAATATAATAAAGTCGATGAAATTCCGTTTGATTTTTCACGCCGCATGATGTCGGTGGTTGTGCAGATGCCGAATGGTACTCATCGTCTCCTGACAAAAGGAGCGCCTGAGGAAGTCTTCCGGCGGTGCGCGCGGTTCGAGCTGGATGGTGAAATTCTTCCGATGGATCCGATTCTCATTCAGGATTTGCGTGATGAGTACGAGCGATTGAGTGCGGATGGCTTTCGTGTACTTGCCGTTGCCTACAAGGATTTAGTGCAACGCGCAGCATACTCAAAGGATGATGAACAGGATTTGGTGCTTATTGGATACGTTGCCTTTCTCGATCCGCCAAAGGAAAGCGCCGGACCGGCCATTGCCGTTCTTCAAAAACACGGGGTAACCGTCAAAATCCTTACCGGCGACAATGACCTCGTGACGAAGAAAGTGTGCCATGACGTTGGACTTTCCACCGATCGCATTCTCCTCGGTGCGGACATTGAAGCGATGTCAGACGAACAATTGGCTGAGGCTGTAGGTACTACGCATATCTTTGCCCGACTTTCGCCCGCTCATAAACAGCGAATTGTTCGCGCGCTGCGCGCCAAAGGCCATACTGTTGGGTTCATGGGCGATGGTATCAACGACGCTCCGGCTTTGCGCGCGGCTGATGTCGGCATTTCTGTTGATACGGCAGTGGATATTGCGAAAGAGTCAGCCGACGTTATCCTTCTCGAAAAAAGCTTGATGGTTCTCGAGGAAGGAGTGCTCGAAGGCCGGAAGGTGTTTGCAAATATTGTCAAGTACGTCCGGATGGGCGCGAGCTCGAATTTCGGAAACATGTTCAGCGTACTGGGAGCAAGTGCGTTTTTGCCATTCGTTCCGATGCTGCCCATCCAGGTGCTCACCAACAACTTACTATATGATTTCTCACAGGTTCCGATCCCGACTGATAACGTCGATCCTGAACAAATTGACCGGCCGCGTCCCTGGTCAATGAGTGAGATCAGTCGATTCATTCTTTATATCGGTCCAATTAGTTCCATTTTTGATTACACGACGTATTTTGTCATGTTGTATGTTTTTCACTGCTGGGATCCTTCCCGCGCTTCGTTATTTCAAACGGGCTGGTTTGTCGAGTCGCTCATGACTCAGACACTCATCATTCATATTATTCGCACCAACAAGATTCCATTTATTCAGAGTTTCGCAAGTGTGCCGCTTATTCTTACTTCCGGCATTATCATGGCTGTGGGAATGTGGCTGCCTTATTCAGGCTTGGCATCGTCGCTCGGGCTTACGGAACTTCCGGTTTTGTATTGGCCAATTCTTTTTGTAACGCTTCTTTGTTACGTAGTTCTCACTCAGACTATCAAAGCTATCTTGCTTCGGAAGAATTGGATTTGATTTTACATGGTCATCTCGATATCGACAAGATGTAGGACATCTTTGTAATTAGATTTGGAACATTTTTCAATAGAGTCAATTTCTTTAGATAAAATATCCTACATCTCGTTCACGCTCCTGCTTGGGAACGCCAATTTTAGGAGTCCAGTGAGCGATAATAAGATAATTTTTTCGATGGTCGGCGTGGGGAAGATCCACAAGCCGAACAAACAGGTTCTGAAAGATATTTACCTTTCTTTTTTTTACGGCGCGAAGATCGGCGTACTAGGACTGAATGGCGCCGGTAAGAGCACACTTCTCCGAATTATTGCAGGGCTTGACAAAGAGTACGTCGGCGAAATCACGTCGCAGAAAGGAATTTCCTTCGGTTACCTTCCGCAGGAACCGCAGCTGGATGCGGCGAAAACGGTGAAAGAAATTGTGGAAGAAGGTGTCCACGAAATTATTGCACTCATCAAAGAATACGAAGCCGTTACCGCGAAGTTCGGCGAACCGGACGCAGACATCGACAAGCTGCTGGAGAAGCAGGGCGATCTTCAGGATAAGATCGAGCATCTCAATGCGTGGGACATCGACAGCAAACTTGAACAAGCGATGGATGCTCTTCGCTGCCCTCCCGGTGATACTCCGGTGAACGTTCTCTCCGGCGGAGAGCGGCGGCGTGTTGCCCTCTGCCGCCTTCTTCTTCAGGAGCCGGATGTGTTGCTTCTCGACGAACCGACAAACCATCTCGACGCCGAATCCGTTGCATGGCTTGAACATCATCTCAGTCAGTACAAAGGGACAGTTCTTGCCGTGACACACGACAGGTATTTTCTCGACAATGTGGCGGGATGGATTCTGGAATTGGACCGGGGCGAAGGGATTCCATTCAAGGGAAATTATTCTTCCTGGCTCGAGCAGAAACAGCAGCGTCTTGGCCTCGAAGAAAAACAGGAATCAAAACGGCAGAAGGCGTTATCGGAGGAACTGGAATGGGTTCGCATGAATCCGAAAGGGCGTCACGCAAAAAGCAAGGCGCGCATTGCGGCGTACGAAAAAATGCTCGCAGACGATTCGGAGAAACGGGATGAGGATCTGGAAATATTTATTCCCTCCGGTCCGAGACTCGGCGATGTTGCGATCGAGGCGCACAATGTATCGAAGGCGTACGGCGACAATCTCCTGTGCGAAGAAATGAATTTCTCCCTTCCCCACGGGGGCATCATCGGTGTTATCGGCCCGAATGGAGCCGGTAAAACAACATTATTCCGTATGATTACCGGACAGGAGAAACCGGACGCCGGTGAGATCAAAATCGGTGAAACGGTGAAACTCGCATACGTCGACCAGAGCCGCCCGCTCGACCCGGAGAAAACGATCTGGCAGGAGATCTCCGGAGGCGAGGATATTTTGAAGCTTGGTACCCGCGACGTCAATTCTCGCGCGTACGTTGCGCGCTTCAATTTCAGCGGGAGCGACCAGCAGAAGAAAACCGGAGAGCTTTCGGGAGGAGAACGCAACCGCGTCCATCTGGCAAAAATACTGAAGGAAGGTGCCAATGTTCTGCTGCTCGATGAGCCGACAAACGACCTCGACGTGAATACGCTCCGCGCTCTCGAGGAAGCATTAATGAATTTTGCCGGCTGCGCTGTTGTCATCTCGCATGACCGCTGGTTCCTCGACCGCATCGCAACGCATATTCTTGCCTTCGAAGGAGAGAGCAAAGTCTTCTGGTACGACGGGAATTATACCGAGTACGAAGAAAACCGGAAAAAGCGTCTCGGCATCGCCGCCGACCAACCACACAGAATCAAATATAAGAAACTGATGAGGACGTGAGAATGTTGGAGTTGTAAGTTTTACGTAACAAGTTTTAAATTTGAAGCAAGAAACTTTCAACTTATAACTTAAAGCCTGTGACGTCCAATGTCCAACTCATCCCACTTGACAATGTCTCCACATATTTCTATACTTGCTCGATTTTGGAACCACCAAAAGCATTTTTCCAAATTCACAATTTAGGAGAAAGTCTATGAAAAAAATGCTGATCGGTTTCGTTGCAGTGTTTGTTACTCTCGAAGTACTCGACATACTCATCCATGGCGTTATTTTGATGAGTACCTTACATGGCTATGCAAAATGTCTGGCGCACGGATATGATAGCCAAAATGTGGGTTTTACACGTCGTGAAGATTATCACTGCATTCTTTTTTGCAGTTATCTTTTCCAAGGGGTACGAAAACAAAGGCATTATGGAGGGTATCCGATACGGCTTTTATGTTGGAATGATCGTGAGCAGCGGATTCGCGTTTGGTTCGTATGCAAGCTTTCCCATCCCTCATATGCTTGCGATACACTGGTTCTTACTGACATTGGTTGAGTATATCATTGCAGGGGTTGTGATCGCGTTGGTGTACGGAAGAAAGGAAGCCGTTCCAAAAGCGTAATAACGGCAACAACAATACAATGGACCCCGATTTTTTACAAAGATCGGGGTTCGTTGTCTACAGAGGACAACAAGGGTTCTCCGTATGTTGATTTCCTTTTTTTAGAATACTTTTTCCACTGACTGATTTCGCATCTAATATGTCGGAGCTAACCATGAGGAGAGAAAAATGGAGTCGGTAAAACGAATTGCACTCGTTGCGCACGATAACTGCAAAAAAGATATGGTGGAATGGGTTGATTGGAACAGGGATACTCTTCTCAACCATACGTTGATCTGCACCGGAACGACCGGGAAGCTGGTGAGTGAAGCACTCAAGAAAAATAGCCGGCGTAAAGTATCGTGATGAAATAAAAATTTTGAAGCTGAAATCGGGTCCGTTCGGCGGCGACCAGCAGCTCGGCGCTATGATTGCGGAAGGGGGCATCGATATTTTGATTTTTTTCTGGGACCCGATGGAGCCGCAGCCGCACGAAGTTGATGTAAAGGCGCTGCTGCGGATCGCCGTCCTCTATAATATTCCGACCGCCTGTAACCGCTCGACTGCGGACTTCCTTATTTCTTCACATCTCATCAAAGAAGTATACTCGCCTGCTCCACTGCGCGACTATTCAAAATACTTCAATAGAAAAGTTGTACTGTAGAATGTCCTGTACAAAACGTATCTCCGTTTGCGATTGACCGGGAAGTCGCGTACCTTTGTAGAAGAGGACGGTGCAATAAGTCTCACAGAGGTTTGCCGTCTCGAAGAAGCTGCGGCTCGATGGGTTGTGTGCGTAAGTAAGAATGCTATCCCCCAGATTCCTGCCTTGCTAACAATAAGCCGAAACCCGTCGGATTTCCTCTGACGAATAATCGCTGAGACAGCTTCTTGATTATTTACCCTGAAGCGTCCCTTTTTGGCGATGCACACTGTTCAATAGGGGTTTCAAGAAATACCGCCCTGCCTCGGCATTTTCATCCGTTTGATTTTTTACATATTCATCATGTCAGTACCTTTCTCCGGCATACTTGAAATTGATTCGCAGCGGCGCGCTTTCGTTCGGACGCTCTCGCACGGTCTCAGCCACACCGACAAGGATGTGCATGTCTCCGCTCTCTCTTATCCAGCACCTCGCTCTTCGGACTGGAGTTTTAGTTGAAGGAACAGTGGATGCATCTGGAAAAGGTAACACCGCAGGGCGTGACAATCGAACGCGTTAATGGTTTGGCTCCTGAAGAGTGGAAGACCGTCAAAGAATTTTCGTCGTATGAAGTTATTTCACCGAACGAAATCATCCGGCTTGAAGGGGAGAAGAGCAATATCTCCATGCGCATCGTAGACCTGTTCTGTCCGCTTGGTAAAGGACAGCGGGCGCTTATCGTTTCTCCCCCCAAAGCTGGAAAGACAATGCTCATGCAGCAACTCGCGCACGCGATCAGCATCAACAATCCGGAGATTGATCTTCTTGTCTTATTAATTGACGAACGCCCGGAAGAAGTGACCGATATGCGCCGTTCGATTTCGGGAGAAGTGTTTGCGAGTTCAAGCGACAGCGACCGCGGGAGCCATGTCCGGCTCGCGCAATTGGTCCTCGAATACGCAAAACGTAAAGTTGAAACAGGAAGAGATGTTGTTGTGCTGCTCGACTCGCTTACTCGCCTTGGACGGGCATTCAACATTCATCAGAAAAGCAGCGGGCGCACCATGTCCGGCGGCGTCGACATCCGTGCACTTGAAATTCCCAAACGCATTTTCGGTGCGGCGCGCAACTGTGAACAGGGCGGCTCGCTGACGATTATCGCTACGGCGCTGATTGAAACGAACTCGCGCATGGATGAATTGATTTTTCAGGAGTTCAAAGGGACAGGAAATATGGAACTTGTGCTCGACCGTGGTATGGCAAATGAAAGAATTTTTCCCGCTATCAATCTTCCTGTATCGGGAACACGACGTGAAGAACTCCTTTTTGGCTCTGAAACGGCCGCATACCAGGCGCTCAGGCGGTCCATTGCGAAAATGCCTCCACGGGAAGCCATGCTCGCCGTTCTCAAACTTGTCAAGCAATATCCCACAAATGCCCTGGTACTTTCAAAGTTTTAGATCAAATAAGAGCGGGAGACAAAGAGAAAAAATTGTTATATTTACCGAGAGAACATAGCCGTTATGATGAAGCATCGGTATTTAACAAGAGATTTTGGGTTGTTCAAGAATTTCATTGTGACAATAATCTTGTGTGCAAACGTGATGTTTTCGCAGGAGCGGCACTTGAGCGGGGCGGAACGTTGTTCGCTGAAACGGATAAAGCAGTACGGTCAGTTTATGAAAGAATTATCCCCCAATACGCCGCAACATTCGTTTGACGTCCTGAATTATACACTCTTCCTCGATATCGATAGTTGTTTCATCTCGCCGTACCCTAATTCGTATACCGCAACAAATACAATAACATTTAAAGTTGATTCCGCGCTCAACGCAATCCAATTGAACGCTGTTAACGCATCGTTGATGATTGATTCCGTTTCATTACCCGCCGAGAAATTTTCACAAGCAGCAGATATTCTAACGATCACATTTGATTCGACGTATCAACCGAACGACACTCTCAGTGTAAAAATATATTACCGTCATAACAATATTGCAGACGGCGCTTTTTATACGTTCAACGGAATGGTTTTTACCGATTGTGAACCGGAAGGGGCGAGGAAATGGTTCCCCTGCTGGGACCGTCCATCGGACAAAGCGACGCTCGATTTAACGGCAAAAGTTCCTGCAACGGTAAAATTGGGGTCTAACGGGAGGTTGGCCGACTCGACAAACGTAGGCGGCTCGATTTATTACCACTGGATAAGCCGCGACCCGATTGCAACGTACTTGATGGTAATGACGGGCAAAGTCGATTACAATCTTGACAAAGAGTATTGGAGAAAACTTTCAAACGCGAACGACAGCATTCCGGTTCTGTTTTACTGGAACAGCGGAGAATCTGTTGCATCTCTTAAGGACATCGAAACATTAATTCTTCCGATGGCAACACACTACTCAGCGCTCTTTGGCGAGTATCCATTCGAAAAAATTGGTTTGGCTACGATCGCACAGGGAGCGGGCTTTATTTGGGGCGGCATGGAAAATCAGACACTCGTTAGCCTGGAGCCGAATAGCTGGGATGAGGATCTGGTGTCGCATGAGTTTGCACATCATTGGTTCGGAGATATGATTAGCCCCGGGACGTGGGCCGACGTTTGGCTCAATGAGGGTTTTGCCACATATTGTGAGGCGTTGTGGGACGAATACACTGGAGACTACCCGGCGTACAAAAATACAATACTCCTCGATGCAAGCCAATATCTCTATGAGAATCCGGGCTGGCCCATTTACAACCCCGAATGGGCTGTATCAACACCCGATGTCAATACAATGTTCAACGTTGCAATCACCTATGACAAGGGAGCCTGTGTTCTTCACATGCTTCGCTATGTGCTGGGCGATTCTCTCTTCTTTGCTTCGATAAAAGGGTATGCGGCCGACTCAATAAATTTTCGGCTGAAGAACGCGACGACCAATGACTTCATTCAAAAGATAAGCAATGTATCGGGCCAGGACCTGCATTGGTTCTTTGATGAATGGGTCAAGGGGGCAAACCATCCGGTTTACCAAAACACGTACTCGATAGATCCTGCAGGGCATGAAGTTGGCGTGACGATGAATCAGATCCAAACAAACGCTCAGTTTTTTACTATGCCGGTTGAATTGAAATTCTCGTTTGGCAGCGGCCAGGACACGACCGTCCGAGTGATGAACACTGCAAACAAACAAGATTTCAGTTTCATGTTCAACAAGAGCGTCACAGCTGTCGTATTCGACCCCAATAATGATATCGTTTTGAAAGAAGATAGTACGGTGGCGTCGACGAGAACGTCTGGTGCCAGTCTCCATCCATTGAGCTATCAGCTTGAACAAAATTATCCCAACCCATTTAACCCTGCAACGCGTATTGAATTTTCGATTGCCGATGCACGGCTTATCACGTTGAAAATATATGATGTTCTTGGAAAAGAAGTAGCAACACTTGCGAATACGACGATGAATCCGGGCACGTACACAATACCATGGAACGCCGGCAATCTGCCGAGCGGGATATATTTCTACCGCTTGCGGGCCGGCCAATTCATTCAATCAAAAAAAATGACCCTGTTGAAGTAAGCAATTCCACGCATGTATGATTATGAAGGAGTTTGTCCGTGAAAGCACACGATTTTCTCTCAGTTAGGGATATGACCTCGAAAGAAATTCTCGCGACATTTGTTCTTGCCCGCAAGATGAAAGCTAACAGGAAAAAATATAGTAAAGCGCTGGAGGGCAAGACACTTGCGCTCATTTTTGAAAAACCGTCGTTGCGCACGCGCACATCGTTTGACGTCGGCATCCAGCAGCTCGGCGGCTTCTCGCTCTATTTGTCGCCGGCGGAAATCAGCCTTGGAAAACGCGAATCGGTTTACGATGTTGCAAAAAACCTTGAGCGGATGGTACAGGGAATCATGATTCGAACGTTTGCCCATCAAATTGTAATCGACATGGCAAAGCATGCGTCGATTCCGGTGATCAATGGCCTCACCGACTACTCTCATCCGTGCCAGGCCATGGCAGACTTCATGACAATCCAGGAGAAAAAGAAGAAACTGAAAGGATTGAAGCTCTGCTACGTGGGCGACGGCAACAACGTTGCCCATTCGCTTATGTTTGCAGGCGCACGGCTTGGTGTGAGCGTAACCGTAGCGTGCCCTGCCGGCTATGAGCCTAGCTTGACCGCGACGGAACAAGCAACAGACGATGCAAAAGCAACAGGTGCACGGATCGAAGTTGTGCATGATCCTTTTGAGGGAGTGAAAAATGCCGACGTTGTGTACACGGATGTCTGGGCATCGATGGGACAGGAATCGGAAGCTGAAGAACGCAAAAAAATCTTTCTTCCGTATCAAGTGAACACCGCATTAATGTCCAAGGCGAAGAAGGACGCAATTTTTATGCACTGTTTGCCCGCTCACCGGGGCGACGAGGTAACGGACGAAGTGATCGACTCGAAGCAATCTGTGGTCTTCGACGAAGCGGAGAACCGGCTCCATGCTCAGAAGGCGATCATGTACCAGTTGATGAAGGGGTAGGATGTTGTAGGTTATATGTTTTACGTTTTGAGCTATACGTTCCAAAAGATTCTACGAGTTCATTTTTCACGTATAACATAAAGCGCATAACGAACACCTCACAACATGCAGGAGTAACGGGAAAGGCAGCATGTCCAAAACGGCTCTCATAGCGATCGGCGGAAATTCTCTTATTCATGCGGGCGAGCGAGGGACGATTGGCGAACAGCTTGCAAACGCCCACGCGACAGCGCGAAACATCGTACAGCTGGTCGCCCGCGGATGGCGGCTGGTGATTACGCATGGCAACGGTCCTCAGGTCGGTGCCGCTCTCCTTCGTTCGGAGCGCGCGGCCGGTGAAGTATACACGCATCCTCTCGACATCTGCGTTGCGACGACGCAGAGCGAGATCGGCTATATTATTCAGCGCGCAATGGAATATGAATTGCGCCAGATCGGCCTCTTCACACCGGTCATGACTGTCCTCACGCAAGTACGTGTCGATGAAAACGATCCTGCATTCAAAAATCCAACAAAACCGATCGGACCGTTCTATTCAAAAACAGACGCGGAAGAAAAACAAAGAACTCTCGGCTGGAATATTGTCGAAGATTCTGCACGCGGCTACCGGAGAGTTGTTCCTTCACCGGAACCTGTTGAAGTATTCGAACAGGATATTATCCGTAAAATTCTTGACCTTAACATGATTGTTATCGCCGTCGGAGGCGGTGGAATTCCTGTCATCGAAAAGGAGCACTATCTCGTTCTTGGCTCTGAAGCAGTAATCGATAAAGACCGCGCCTCAGCGCTTCTCGCGTCGAGTCTGGCCGCCGACCTCTTCATCATCAGCACTGATGTGAAACAAGTCTATCTTGATTTCAAAAAACCGGCGCAGCGCGCGGTGGAGAAAACAACGGTGAAAGAAATGGAAAAGCATCTCGCTGAAAAGCAGTTTGCAGCCGGCAGTATGGGGCCCAAAGTCGAATCGGCGATACGCTTTCTCAAAAAAGGGGGAAAGGAAGCGATTATCACTTCATTCGAATGTCTTATCGATGCGGTGGATGGAAAAACCGGTACGCATATTTTTCCCTGAAATTCTGAAACGGAGCACGCAATGCACCTGAAGCACGTCATCGAATCACAACAGTTTACGGTTCCGCTGTTGATGGAGTTGTTTGAAAGGACGCAGCAGATGGAAAAGGTCGTTGTCCGAGGAGGGACGCGCGACTATGAAAATAAAATCATGGCGACGCTGTTTTACCGGCCATCAACCAGAACACGGTTTTCGTTCGAAGCGGCGATGCATAGGCTTGGCGGGAGCGTTCTCTCGACGGAACGGGCGAATGAATTCTCTTCCGAGGTGAAGGGTGAGCATCTGGAAGATACAATTCGTATCATCTCAAGCTGCAGCGATGTCATCGTTCTCCGTCATACGGAAGAAGGCGCTGCGAAGCGAGCTGCTGCCGTTGCAGCTGTTCCGGTCATCAATGCGGGTGAAGGGGCCGGCGGCCAGCATCCGACGCAGGCGCTCCTCGACCTTTACACTATCTACCGAGAATGTAAAGCATTGAACGGTCTTTCGGTTGCGCTTATCGGAGCCCTGGATGAAGGGCGCACAGCGCGCTCGCTGGCGTACCTGCTTAGTAAATTTGAACGTGTGAAGCTCTATTTCATTGCACCGAAGGAAATGCAAATCAAACCGGATATCTTGGCGTACTTGGAACATCATAGAGTTGAGTACGAATTGGCGGAAAGCCCGGAAAAAATTCTTTCTCAGATCGACGTTGTGTATCAAACGCACATCGACCGCGAGCGGCTCCTGCGGAGCGATATCGACCTTTCTGCGTACAACATCAATGCCGGTGTGCTGAAAAAAATGAAGTCGAACGCCGTTATCATGCATCCGCTTCCCCGGTCGGTGGAAATCGACCCCGGGGTGGACGATGATCCTCGGGCGGTCTATTTTCGCCAATCGCGCAACGGTTTATACGTTCGTATGGCATTGCTTACGCTTTTGTTTGAACATGAATAACACTGCATTAAAATCTTATCATGCCGGGACTCCAACACCCGCGCTTTTCGATACAGCGCTGGTCGCATATTACCTCAATTTGACCTGACTTCTTCATCGTTGTTCCTGCTGCGGTTCATTATTGTTTTGGCATATTCTCTCACTAAGAGCATGGAACTCATCTATGAAGACTCAAGACTATATCTCACTCGAAGAGCGATACGGCGCTCACAACTACCGTCCTCTCGACGTTGTCGTGCACAAAGCGAAAGGTTCTTGGGTGACTGACGTCGACGGGAAGAAATATCTCGATTGCCTTGCGGCGTATTCTGCCGTCAACCAGGGGCATTGTCACCCCGCTATTCTTAAGGCGTTTATCGACCAGGCGAAAAAAGTTACGTTGACGAGCCGGGCGTTTCGCAACGACCGGCTTCCGTTGTTATACAAAATGCTTCATGAGTTAACGGGCTACGAAGCTTCGCTGCCGATGAATACCGGCGTGGAAGCGGTGGAAACTGCCGTCAAGGCGGCGCGGAAGTGGGGTTACACCGTGAAAGGAATTCCGGAAAATAAAGCGGAGATCATCTGCGCGACGGACAACTTCCACGGACGGACGACAACAATCATCAGTTTCTCTACCGAGGCACAATACCGAAACGGCTTCGGCCCGTTCACACCCGGATTCCCGGTTGTGAAGTACGGCGACGCCGGTGAATTGAAGCGAGCCATCAACAAAAATACGGCGGCGTTTCTTGTAGAACCGATTCAAGGCGAAGCCGGAATCGTCCTTCCGCCGGAGGGATATTTACGGGAGGCGGCACGGCTGTGTAAGGAAAACAACGTTCTCTTTATTGCCGATGAAATTCAATCCGGCCTTGGCCGGTGCGGCAAACTGTTCGCGTTTGAATACGAAAATATCCGCCCCGACATGGTAATTATCGGGAAAGCGCTTGCAGGCGGTTTTTACCCTGTCTCAGCCGTGCTGTCGAGCAAAGAAATTCTCGGCGTCTTCACCCCGGGAGATCACGGTTCGACGTTCGGCGGCAACCCGCTTGCAGCTGCCGTTGCGTGCGCAGCGCTGAAAGTATTGGTGAAAGAAAAACTGATTGCCCGGTCTCTGAAACTCGGGAATTATTTTATCGAAAAACTGCGTGCTATCAAAAATCCCCATATAAAAGAAATCCGGGGAAAAGGGTTGTGGATCGGGCTCGTCCTCGACACAAATGCGCGCCCCTACTGTGAAGCGCTTATGAAGGAAAATATTCTCTGCAAAGAGACGCACGAAAATGTCATTCGTTTCGCTCCGCCTCTTATCATCACAAAAAAGGAAATCGACTGGGCATGCGCCCGAATAGCAAAAGCTATTCAATCGCTGTCCTGATACCGAACAACAATATTCCATAAGGAGATTTATATGTCTGAACACAAACGGATCAACACAATTATCGTTGGAGCGGCGGGACGTGATTTTCATAACTTCAATATGGTCTACCGCGACAACGAGCAGTATAACGTCGTCGCTTTTACCGCGGCACAAATTCCCAATATTGCCGGAAGGAAATACCCGGCCTCACTGGCGGGAGCGTTGTACCCGAAAGGAATTCCAATCTACGAGGAAAAAGACCTTGAGCAGTTGATCGTTACACACAGCGTGGACGAGGTTGTCTTTTCATACAGCGATGTTCCGTACCGCCGCGTGATGAGCATCGGCTCGCGCGCGATCGCTGCGGGAGCGCATTTTAAACTTTTAAGCGCCCGCGAAACGATGATTGAAAGCAGCAAGCCGGTGATTTCCGTCTGTGCGGTGCGCACGGGAAGCGGTAAAAGTCAAACCTGCAGGAAGGTAGCGAAATTGCTGCATGAATTCGGGTTCCGCGTTGCGGCCGTCCGCCACCCGATGCCGTACGGCGATCTCGAAAAGCAAAAAGTGCAGCGTTTTGCGGCCGTTGCCGATTTGAAAAAACATAAATGCACGATTGAAGAGATGGAGGAATACGAACCGCACATCGTCAGCGGAACGATTATTTATGCGGGGGTAGACTATGAGGCGATTCTCCGGCAGGCCGAGAACGACGCCGATATCATCATTTGGGACGGCGGGAACAACGATCTTCCGTTCTATAAACCTGACGTTCATATTGTCGTAGCGGACCCGCTGCGAGCCGGCGATGAATTGACATATTATCCGAGCGAAGCAAACCTTCGCATGGCCGATGTCGTCATTATCAACAAGATCGATTCTGCGACGCCGGAAGCGGTGATTAAACTTCGTGAAAACATTCGCAGTGTCAATACAAAAGCGAAAATCGTCGATGCAGCATCGCCGATTATGCTCGAGCGGAGCGAGATGGTGGCTGGAAAAAGGGTGCTCGTGATCGAAGACGGGCCGACGCTGACTCATGGTGAAATGAGAATCGGAGCCGGGACCGTTGCGGCTCAAAAATTTGGCGCGGCGGAGATTATCGACCCGCGTCCGTATGCGACGGGAGAAATCAAAAAAACGTATCAGACATATCCCAAAATCGGCATACTGCTGCCGGCGATGGGCTACAGCGATCAGCAAATACGGGACCTTGAGTCAACGATCAATAAGGTTCCGTGCGATGTCGTTATTATCGGAACGCCGATCGACCTGAAACGCATTGTGAAAATTAAAAAACCGGCACTCCGCGTTACGTACGAACTGGAAGAAATCGGAGAGCCAAGCCTTCGCACAATTTTGAGCGAGTTCGTCAAAAGCATGAAACACCGTTGAGTCGGTCAACATCGACATGCAAAAAAGGGTGAAGGCAAATAAGCCGGTTATGGATCAATCATTCTCAAAACACGGTTTATAAAGTTAAACCTTTGTTATGAGATGATGTTCTAATCACAGGAATGGGTGATCCGTTTTTGTTGCCAGATTGCCGGAGGTTTGTGTTTCTTGTCGTGCCGGCACACGGAAAAAACGGGCATCATTGTAATCCTCAAATTTCTTATACCCTGAATTGCAGAGAAAGTATCTACACGATGAAAGCATTTGCACCAATGGCCGCAGCGTTACGAGACGGCGCACGGTCCCGGGGAATTAATTTTCGGTACGGGCTTATCATGGCTCTTTGTTTCATGGCCGGCTGCGGAATGATCGACCTCAAGAGCCATTGGCGTAACCGTCCGGTTGTTATTGACGGCAAAAATACGGAGTGGGGAAATTCCTTAGTGCTCCTTGACGACAAAGAAACTTCGATCGGGATAATGAACGATTCCGAATTTATTTATATAGGACTCGTCTCGACCAATCGGAACCTTCGAAATCAGGTCTCGAGGCGGGGAATTACATTTTGGTTTGATGTCGAAGGGGGCAAAGATGAGAAATTTGGAGTTCACTATCCGCTGGGTTTCGATGCTGTGCGCCCCTGGAAAGATAACGGGACGGATGCAGACAATCAGTCTGCGACCGTTCAGAAAGACATCCCGACCGACGACCTCGAAATTGAAGGGCCGGGAAAAGATGATCACCACCCTATGACGTTCGCGGAAGCGGGGGGAATTGAAGCCAAGTATAAAATAGCGAACGGCGTACTTGTCTATGAATTGAAAGTTCCGCTTTCGGATAAAACTTCCAGTCCGTTTGCGATCGGAACAAAATCGGGCGCGTTGATCGGAGTTGGCGCTGAAACTTCACAGAACAAAACTTCGCCTAAGCCCTCGGAAGGCGTTTCTGAAGGTGGCGGCTACGGAGGGGGGGGCGGCATGGGCGGCGGCGGAGGTTACGGCGGTAGTGGCATGGGTGGAGGTGGAAGAGGACACCGGGGCGGCGGCGGCGGTGGTGGAAGATCATCCTCCGGCGGACAGGGAGAGCCGTTTACAATGTGGGCAAAAGTGCAATTGGCAGTCCGTGATACTTCGATGGCGAAATAGCGATTCCGGTAAGTTGCAAAAGATGAATTGAGATTTCTGAATAATTCCAAAAATACGTCTCGCGCAAATCCCGAGGGGATGGCTTCGCCAGTGGCTTGGCGAGGGGTAATTTTTCAGATGTCTCGAATTATAAAAATTGATGCCATGATTTTTGTTAATGTGAAAGTCATGGCATCACTTATGTTGGGATGGGCTACTGCTGATATTCCGGTATTGGTGCGTTTTTTCTGGGAACGGATGGAAATCCGTTCCCAAAATCTAATATTTACCCTCACCGATATTCTTGATATTCCTCGTACGGCCTCTTATATTGGCTGGATAATACAATCATCACCAGTTGTCAGGGACGACCAAACTCATATCTTTACATCACAAACCAACAAGAAAGTTGGGGGAATATTTGTGAAGCATTTTTCTTTCCTATGGCAATCATTCTCCGGAATCGAATCTTGCAATCTCATCGCCCGGTCAAAATAATCGGCGCTGCACCTTTTATGAGTATGACAAGTTCTCAACAACGGATCGCTTTGGTTTGCTTTTCACGTTCGCTGGGGGGGCTTGAATTATCTACGCTCCGCATTGCGCAGGGTATGAAAACCAAGGGAGTGTATGCGATGGTTATCGTCCCGCCATCCTCTCCGCTTCACCAGCGCGCTCTCGAATTAGGCCTCGACCTGGCTACACTAACGCCGCGGTGGAAGTACGGCGACATCCCGGCTGCATTCCATCTTGCGAAAATTCTTCAGGACAAGAACATCGATCGAGTCGTATTGATGCAATCGCAGGATATTCATCTTGCATCGCTTGCAGCGTACTTTTCGCGCCTCGGCAAAATTTGTATTTTATCAGCAGATGGACTCACGGCACAACAAACGCGATTTTTGGCATACATGGATTTTTTCAAAGCTCTCGCTCTGGATAACTCTTACGAATAGTATGAGAGAGAATGTGCTTGCGTGTACCCGGATGGCCGGCGCGAAAGTAAAAGTTGTTCCGCTGGGCACAGACCTTCACCGGTTTGTCCCGGCGCATTTCAACCAGCCTGAAGCCCGGTCTTTTTTTGGATTGCCGCACGATAAAAAAATCATCGGTGTGCTTGGGCGCCTCGACCCCGGCAAGGGGCAGGAGGTGCTGCTCCGTGCCATCCCCGGAGCTAATGAAACGCCATCCTGAGATTCTGATAGTTATTGCCGGCGACGAGACTGCCGGAGAACCAGGCTACAAAGCGTACCTACAAAAAATTTGCAAGACGATCGGAATGGATCAAAATGTGAAGTTTCTTCCTTTTACCGATGCCGTTCCACAGCTCATGGCGGCGTTGGATATTTTTGTTCTTCCGTCGTTTGCCGAGACGTACGGTCTTGTTGTCATTGAAGCTATGGCAATGGAAAAACCTGTCATTGCCACTAATGCCGGCGGGCTGCCGGAAATTATTATAGACGGCAAAACCGGACTGCTCGTCGAACCGCGAAACGTCGAAGCTGTTGCCAATGCTATCGACAAGATTCTCGACAACGATGAACTCCGAATTTCCCTCGGTCATTCTGCTCGCGAAGATGCTCTCCGGCGATTCAGCATGGACAGTTGTGTCGATGAGCTGCTCGGATTGCTCGCCGCTCTTTGAGTCATCTTTTTGCCCCCCGCGCTGTCTTCAAGCTCTTTAATCACTATCCTAATTAATTTTATTTCTGAAACCGATAGATGAAAACGCAATCTTCGTCCTTCGTCAAGTAAAGATATTGCAGGCTTAAAAAATGACTCCTTGAGGGATCATTGGTACGGGTTGGCTTCTTGCGTGTAAGGCAGGCCTTGATGACGACATTGGCCGCTGTTTTATCCCCTTTTTTCCAGAATTCTTCTCTTTAGGCACCTATGGAAACTAAGTTGGGAATAAGATTGTTAAGGATCAGGCAGAAAAATGGTGTTTTTAAGAAGAAATTAGGCATTCTACCGTTCATACCGTAGTTTAATAAATACGTGATCTACACCATTGCTTTTTTAACGTAATCGAGTATCTTGTATACAGTTGTAGGATAAAAAGGGAAAGCTTCGCAAGAAGTTTTTGTGTGTAGATAAGCCAAATTACCAAGGATAGTACGTGGGAACATCGAAAGTGATCATAGGTCTCGGCGCATACGTTATGATTGGCATGTATGCATTGCTGTTTACATCGACAGACCAGGCTATCTACAACGTTGCGCAGTCGCAGGCTTTCCATGACGATGCACGACAGATTTCCACTGCAGGGATAAAGTTTGCCATCGGAGATGTAGGAGGCAACTCGGCAGCCGCCTTCCCTTCAAGCACAGTAAGCTTCAATGGCGGAAGCGTGACGTACATTGCAGATCGGCCGGCAGGGCTTTCAGGGACGCAAATGCGCGTGACGTCGACCGGGACATACAACGGATTTCAAGTAACGATGGTCGCGATCTTGCAGTACAACGGAGTGAAGTGGACGCTCCAGCGAATCTATCAGCTGCCGGACGCTGCAGAATATTCGCGGCTGAGTTAAGAGTTCCTGATATAAGGTCATTTATTCTCTTAAATGCGATACAAGAATTGAATGTGTCGCATTTTTCTTGTACGGAAGTGTTTGACTGTTTTTGATCGACCTGTGAAAATTTGAATTAACCGCACGATAAATACTCGCAAATATTCCTTCTTGATTGTTTTGACCTCTGTAAATCCCATCTAAAAAAGAATCATTCGTGATGTTCCGCGTGCGATCAATATGTTCGGCATTGTTTACACTTTTGGCGAAAGGAATGATCGTACACGGCAATTTGGAAATGGAGTAGTTCTCGATCCTCGGCTGGGAAAAGGACAAGATAATGCTGCTGTCGACCTCCGGAGAAATACGTTAAGCATGTCGCTTCAGTGAAAAATGCGGCAGAAAAGCTTTTCCGAGCTTGGCCAGCATATTAAGTAAAGCAGGCCGGGCCCGTCGGTCGATCCATGGCAATCGATAAAGTGTTTCCCGCGACTTGAAATTGTGGGAATTATTCGCTATGTAGCAGTCCAATATAAGGACGTCTGGACGATTTTTGGCCGAATCTTAGGAATTTCAAAGTTTCGGAAAAACATCAAATAGAACATCAATTAAAGGATCTCGTATGAAACAACTTCTGAATACGCTGACACTCTTTCTTATTCTTGTTGGGAGTATGAACGCTGGGAACGAGGCGCGTTTCATGAGGTACCCTGACATTTATAAAGATAAGATAGTCTTCACATATGAAGGAGATCTCTGGCTGGCAACAACGGGGGGTGGAATTGCCCGCCGCATTACAAACGCTCCTGGAATGGAGTACAGCGCAAAATTCTCACCGGACGGAAAGTGGATTGCGTTCACCGGGAGTTACGACGGTTCATCGAACGTGTATGTTATTCCATCGGAAGGGGGAGAACCTGTCCGTGTTACGTATCATTCCGGAGGCGCACAAGTGGTCTGCTGGACGCCCGACGGCGAACGGATCGTTTATCGTTCGTATGCGGAAAACTATATCGGGAGAGATCCCAATCTTTATTTTGTCAATAAAAACGGCTCGGCGCCGGAGCGATTTCCTATCGACCGGGGACGTCTCTGCAGTTTTGCGCCGGACGGAAAGAAAATGCTTTATCAACGAAGAGGGAGTGAGGAAAATTATTGGAAACGGTATAAAGGTGGTCAGTATCCGGATATCTGGATGTATGATTTTACGACCGGAGTTTTTACACCGGTCACGGATTATGTTGGAAAAAACAGTTATCCCATGTGGCTCGGCGACGCGATGTATTTTGTTTCCGACCGCACAAACGGCGTTTCCAATATTTACAAAGAAAATTTATCGACAAAGAAGGTCGACGAGATCACATCGTTCAACGATGTCGACGCGATGATGCCGTCGACCGACGGCGAAACGATTGTATTTCTCCATGATGGATTTATTCATCTGCTGAACATTGCGAGCGGAGAAGTAAGAAAAATTTCAGTTGAATGTCCCTCCGATCGGTGGGCACTGCGGACGAAGCCGATAAACCCGAAGGATTACGTCCACAGCGTCAATGTTTCCAACGACGGGAAGAAGATTGTCGTCGAAGCACGAGGCGATCTCTTTGTCGTCCCAACGGGAAAAGGGGAGACAAAGAACCTCTCGAATTCGCCCGGCACGCGCGAGAGATATCCGCAATTTTCACCCGACGGAAAAACAGTGGCATTCTTCTCGGATAAGTCCGGAGAGTATCAGTTGTATACGCAAAGCGCTGCCGGCGGGGAATGGACACAGTTAACGACAACGCTCGACCGCACGGTGTATCACTGTAAATGGTCCCCGGACGGGAAAAAGATTCTTTTCGGCAACAAGGATTTTGCAATCTTTGTTCTCGATGTTGCAACGAAAAAGCTGACAAAAATCGACGAATCAAACCAGCTAAAAAACGACGAATTTTATTGGGAGGTCAGCGATTACAATTGGTCGCCGGACAGCAAATGGGTTTGCTACAGCCTCGTCCAGTATAACCGGAACAGCCAGATCTATCTTTACAACGTAGAAGAAGGAAAGAAATACGCTGCGACCGATGATTTTTTTGACAATATTTACCCCTGCTTCGACCAGAATGGCGACTACCTTTATTTTGTTTCGAGTCGGAATTTTGATATCCTCATGGATTTTTACGAGGATGACCATACCATTCGCACACCCCAGACCGTCATGGCAGTTCAATTAAAGGATGGCGAAAAACCTCCGTTTGTCGAATCCGACGAAAGCGATGCGAAGAAAAAAGAATCGGGAACTGTGCATATCGATGTTGACGGTCTGCAGAAACGCACGTACCCGCTTCCCGTTCCCGCCGGAAACTATTTCTACCTTAAAGCGGGTAAAGGAAAAGTAGCATGGTGCGCCATCGATCACTTTACAGAAGACGAGTACGAAGAGATTTTCAAACCGAACGGGGCATCGAAATGGCAGTTGATGATGTATGATATGACTGCGAAGAAGGATGCAGTGCTCGGGGACAAAATAAGCGATTTCGATCTGTCGCTCAACGGCGAACAGTTGATTATCGGAAAAGAGAACGATGTTTTCGTTACATCATTCGATAAGGCATTTTCATCGGGGAGTGCAGGAGAGAAGGTGAACCTTGGCGGAATGGTCTACACGGTGGATTACGCGGCGGAATGGAATCAGATATTCAACGACTGCTGGAGATGGTACCGTGATTTCTTCTACGATCCCAACATGTACGGGCACGACTGGAAAGCCATCGGCGAAAAATACCGGGCATACATTCCGGGCCTTAGTTCTCGCGAAGAGCTGAACTGGGTGATGCAGCAAATGGTGGGAGAGCTTTGTGTATCGCACACGTACATCAGCGGCGGCGATGCTGGAACGGTTTCGCCGGCTTCCCCTCTGCTCTACACGGGCTGGCTCGGCGCAGACCTCGTTGCCGATAAAAAATCCGGCTTTTATAAATTTGAAAAAATCTACGGACCGACGGAATACAATGCGAGCATTACAGGTCCTCTTTCCCGTCCCGACTTTGATATTCATGAAGGATACTATCTGTTGGCGATCAACGGGACGGAGGTTAAAGTCCCGGACGATTACAATAAGTATTTGCAAATGAGCAGCGGACAGAAATTCAGCATCACTGTGAACGCCAAGCCGACCATGCAGGGATCAAAAGTGTATGAGGTTGAGCCGATCCGAAACGATAATAATCTCCGTTACGCACGCTGGCTTGCCGACAATATTAATAAAGTATCGAAGGAGACGGACGGAAAAGTCGGCTACATGCATATCAATGCGATGGGAGCGGGCGGCATTGGAGAATTCGATAAATTCTGGCGCGCATTCCGGTACAAGGATGCAATCATCATTGACGTGCGGCGAAACAGCGGAGGATGGACTGAATATTTTCTCATCGATAAACTTGAACGAAAAGTAACGGCACAGAGTGCTTTGCACGGCATGATCCCTCTGCGCTATCCGGGAAGCACATCAGCCGGAAATTATGTAGTTGTCTCGAACGAAGACAACGGGTCCGACGGCGAAGCCTTCCTCGAAAGCTTCAAAGCGAGAAAACTTGGGACGATCGTAGGAGTAACATCGTGGGGCGGACTTGGTCGGAATCCAGAACACGCAAATTACGATTGACAACGGAAAAGTAGAACAATCGAACACCGGCTTTTATGGACAGACCGGCGAATGGCTTATCGAAAACCATGGCGGCGATCCGGACATTTGGGTGGATAACGATCCTGGAAGCGTGATGTCGGGAAAAGACCCGCAGTTGGAAAAAGCGATTGAAGTAGCTCTCAAGAAAGCAACGGAGAATCCGTTCAAATTTCCTCCGGTGCCGCCGTTTAAGAAGCCGTAAGATCGGGCCTAATCGAAGGAAAAGTCTATAACAGAATCTTCGCGCCTTTTCCCAAAGGGATGGCTTCGCCAGCGGCTTAGCGCGAAACAATTTTTCAGATGTTTCGAACTGCATTTCACCCTTAACATATGAATTCGATGGACCTGTTTTGATAGGACACTATTGGAGAAAACGATGAAGACCATCCTTGTTGTCGATGACGATCCTGATATGCGGAAATTGGCAACTATTATTTTGAGCAAGGAAGGGTATGGGATTATTGAAGCCGAGGATGGTTCTATAGCGCTCGACCTCGTAAAGACAAAAATGCCCGACCTCATCATCAGCGATGTGATGATGGAAAATGTCAATGGCTTCATGCTCTATGAGCTCTTACATGATGACCCGGCAACACAAAACATTCCGATAATTTTTGTTACCGGCGAAGCGCAACAGGCAGGGGCGTGGGATTCAAACCCGAATGTTGTATATCTTGAGAAGCCCATTGTCATGCAGCAATTGATCGATGCCGTAAAAAAAGTGATGAAAGCATAAATCAGAAATGAAACCGGAACACTGTTTACATCGCGAGCGCACTCGAAAGGCATTGTACCGTCGAGGATCGTTTGCCCGGCGCCCTCATTTATGAAAGATACGGCCGCGAATCTTCTTCATTCTCTCATCCCATTGTGATGAGTCTCGTTTACCCGGTTACTCACAACGGATGTCTCGAAGAGAAAACTTAGAATCTACCCATGGGAAAACACAACTCGACAGCTTCGATCCTTATCGTCGACGATGAAGCGGGTTTTCGCGAGATGCTGAGCACGATCCTCGCGTCGCAAGGATACTCAGCGGCGACGGCAGCCAACGGCGTTGAAGCAATAAATGCCGTCCAGAATTCTTTTTTTGATCTCGTTTTACTTGATGTGAAGATGCCGAACGTCGACGGCATTGAGGTTCTCCATTTCATCAAAGAAAACTACATCGACACGCAGGTGATCATGCTCACCGGTGTTGATGACGTGCGCATCGCCGTCGAGTGCATGAAATTGGGTGCATTCCATTATCTCACCAAGCCGTACTCTGCCGATGAACTGATTGCGCTTATTACGAGAGCGCTGGAGCGGCGTCAGCTGCTTATTGAAAACAAAGTCATGAAATCCGAGCTGGCCCGTTTGGCATCGTCATCGAGCCTTATCGGGCAAAGCCCGGCGTTCATCGGGGCGTTGGAGCTGGCAAGCAAAGTAGCCCCGACCGATTCCACCGTCCTCATTGAAGGAGCCAGCGGAACCGGCAAAGAATTGTTTGCGAATTTTTTATTCAAGAACAGCCCCCGCTCAGAAAAGCCGTTTGTTGCTCTCAACTGTGCCTCCATTCCCGACACGCTTATCGAGAGCGAACTGTTTGGGCACGAAAAAGGAGCATTCACCGATGCGCACGCAATGCGGCAGGGGCTGGTTGAATTAGCAAACGGCGGGACGCTGTTTCTGGACGAGATCGGCGAGATCAGTCCGGTATTCCAGCCGAAACTTCTCCGTTTCATTCAGACGGGAGAATTTCGCCGTGTGGGGGGGAACAAGATCATGAAATCCGACGTACGGATTATTTCCGCGACAAACAGGCATCTCATCGATGATGTGAAAGAAGGACGTTTCCGTGAGGATTTGCTCTATCGCATCAATGTTATTACGCTTACGATTCCGCCGCTGCGCGACCGGCGGGAAGATATCCCCCTGCTGGCAAACGAGATTGTCGCGCATAAACTGAGAACGCGCACCGCGAAAAAATTGCATCCCGACGTCATCCCGGTGTTGATGGAGTATCAGTGGCCGGGCAATGTGCGCGAGCTTGAGAACATCCTCGAACGGGCTGCCATTCTCTCAACCGATGAGTATATTCGACCGAAAGATCTCGCTCTTCCCCGAAGCAGCTCAGCCGGAGCCGCGCCGGGAAAAATCGGGAGCGCCGTTTCACTCCGGGAGCTTGAGCATGAACACATTACGGGACTGCTCCATCATACCGGGTGGGACAAAAATCTTGCGGCGAAAATTCTCGGCATCAGTTTAAAAACGCTGTATACCAAGATTCAACAGTACGGCATTTCAAAAAAATAAAATTGAGAGAAATGCCATGCGACGGCCTCTTGGAAATCCATTCTACAGTAGTGTTTTTTAAATACGGATCTCTTTGCGTTTAATAAAAATCCCCGAAACATCATCTGCTTCGGGGATCGTTTGGAGCGACAAACGAAAGAGCGATTACTTGATCAACATCATCTTCTTCACGTCTACAAAGTCGCCTGCATGGATCGAATAAAAATAGACGCCGCTTGCAAGATGCGAAGCGTCGAACTGTACCGAATACTTGCCGGTGGATTTGTATTCGTTTAACAATGTCTTCACCTCACGACCTAGCGCATCGTAGATTTTCAGTGACACAAGACCGTCTTTCGGAATCTGATAATTGATCGTGGTAGACGGGTTGAATGGATTCGGATAGTTCTGCTCAAGGGCGTAGCTCGTGGGAATGTCCAATCCTCCCAAAGTCAATTCGTTCAACGAAGCTTTTGCAAGACCTGCCGTCGGATTCACCGCAGCGTACCCCTTTAGCTGTGACTGCAGCAAGCAGACCGCCTGTGGTTATATGAAAGCACTCATGGTCATGCCCTCCTTTCTTATTGCCTCATACCCATAGTAATGGCCGCTTGGGTGCCGTTGACTCCTACGGCAATAACAACGTCCCCGTTCATAGCGACTCTTGCATAACTGTTACCGGCAACTCCTGTTTGACTTCTAAAGCTCTTCCACATCCCTCCATTCCAATGCAACAAATCTCCTGTCGCTGAGACAACCACAATATCGTTCACACTGTTGCCTCTCACTCCTGTTGTTGCAGCTCCCGTGATCTCTAACGGTACCCAACTGGTGTCGCTCAGAGAACGCTTTTCGTAGATACCCCCGAAATCTAATGCAAGGTCGTATCGTTGGTTAGGAATAAACCAAACGCCGTACAATTGGTCTCCCTGAATCGGAGAGGATGAAATTTGGTTTGCCGTGTTTCCTTGAATACTGAATATCTCACCGCCTAGGGGATCAAACTGTAAACACACGGCAAGAATCTGAGACCCGAACAAGGTTTCCCCACCCCAGATATCATTGAACTGAAGACTTGTCCCGCTTTCAATCTTACTCCAAATGCCGTTCGTGTAGTGGACAATGCTTCCTGAAGTACCAACAAAATATATGTTACCGGAGCTACTCCCCCAGGCTCGTGTCAGATACCCGTCGTTTGAACCAAGAATCCCCATTGTGTATAAATCAAACTGTGTCCAGTTTGACCCGTCTCCATGAATTGGTAAACCCGACGAAATCCAAATATCATTCGATAAAAAAGCAGTTATCCCATAAAATGGTGCAGTAACAGGGCCATACTTTGTTTGAACAGTAATCTTCATCAGCGTCCAGCTATTGCCATCCCAATGAGCGGCGTTGTAAGGGAAGGGGTCGGGCGCTCCATCGGCCGAATCCAGATACACCGCCCCCACAACCCAGATATCTTTGGCACTGATAACGGCAACATCAGAGAACATGCAACTTCCTGCATTACCTCCGAAGGTGTACGTCTGGAAACTGAAGTTATTGGAGGTTGTATCTGTCCCGTTCGGCGGACCAACAGGGTTATGCTTGCAGTCAACACCTGAAAACATCAACAAACCTGCGAACCCCAGTAAAATATATTTTGTCATCAACTTTCCTTTTTCAAACAGTTGTAATGGCAACTATTTCTTTGTTGCGTTGCCGTTATGCTCGTAACAACAGCGGCAACGTTATTTTGTTCTCATAGAATCACCCCCTCCTTTATCTTGATTGTCAGCGTTTGCCAATGAGTACGACAGCCTGCGGTGGTTCCTCTCCCACCGCAATGACTGTATTTCCTCGGTACAGCTAATCCAAGGTACGCTCCCGCTATCCCGGTTTGAGTTTGATAACTCTTCCAGGAAACTCCGTTGAAATGAAGAACTTCTCCATACGCTCCACACATGAACACATCATTGATCCCGTTACCCCTCACGGCATCAATGGTATAAGATGTCAACGTTTGACTGTGCCAGATCGCATCAGTGAGAGTTGGATGCTTCTCCCATGTTCCGTCTCCAACTGCCCAGTAGTAATGTTCAGGTGAAAACCAGATCCCGTTCAGTCCTCCACCGATTCCTTGAGCTAAGATCGCTTGGACTGTAGTGCCGGATATTTGTATTATTTCTCGATCTGGGCTGATTAAAGGATTACCCGCAGTTGCATATATCTCCCACGCGCTTGTGTTTGTATTTTGTGCGCCCCATATATCACGCACGTCCAGGGTCGTCCCACTCTCGATCTTCGTCCAATTGTTGCCGTTGTAGTGAGCAATTGAGCCGCCATCACCAACAACGTACATGGAATTGGCATTATTCCCCCAAAGTCTGTTTATTGCAAAGGAGGTGGGTGATTCAACGCACGTAGGCGGATTCTGTGAGTGTCCATTAAATCGAACAACTTGTCCTGCTCCCGCTATCCATATATCTGTGTCGGATAAAGCAAAAATTGCAGTCGCGGGATATGGCGTCAGATTTGATTGGCCACAAACGGTGTTAAAATAAATTCTGATAAGTTGCCATTTTTGTCCATTCCATATTGCCAAATTATATGGTTGTTGGTCAACCAGCCCCGTCGAGTCATTTATATACATTTGACCTACGGCATACGCCAGCGTATCGTTAATGATCGCTACGTCATACAATGCACTGGATGCAGCGCCACCCAATGTAAACGACTGCCAGGTGAAGTTGCTGCTCGTGGTACCAAGCGTGGTTGCTGTGCACTTTTGTGTTTCTCCTCCCAGTATTGCAGTATAGGTAAACGTGTGGTTCGGAATCAGGCCGGTATCCGCCAACACCGTATCGGTTGCGTTAATTGTTTTTGTAAAAATAGTTATCGAGTCTCGCTTGAGTATTACACTGCGGGTAGTAATGCCCGCTCCTAGCTTTAACTCTAAATAGACTTCTGTGCAGTTCGCATTGTCTGCCGTCAATGCAACTGTAGTATCGGGCGGCGTTATGGGACCATTTTTCTTGCAAGTGAATGAAAGTAGAGAAAACAGAACGAAGAATTTGAATGATGTTGTTTTCATGTGAGTGCAACCTTGAAGGATTGAAGGTAATTCAGGAATACATCCCCGCCAACCCGATGCAAAAGATGGGGGAAAAAATGAATCATTTCTCTCAGTGGATGGATGATAGAGCACCAAAAATATTTTGGAATTCTTTCCTGCGAAGTGCAGAGAGGACGGAAGTAATTTGCTACCCTGACTACAATGTCGCCCCGCCTTTCCCGACAATGCATAAGACTGAATTACTTGCAGAGAATTTGCGTATTCGTTATATAATAGTCAAGTAAAATCGTTGGATACTTTGCTTGAAAGAGCGATCGATGACACTTTGCAGAAGACCTTCTTCATAGATAATGACGCGGCATTTATTTTGCAATGAAGAACGACGTGCGATGCATCGTTGAGTTAGTTTCTCGGAGAGAATTTCCAATTTCGGGTAGTGTTACAATTTCGAAGTAAATGTCATTCCGGCGAAAGCCGGAATCCAGTTTAATCGGCCTGGATGCCAGCTTTCGCTGGCATGACACACATTTTTCGGTTTGATATGCTCAAACTGTAACACTACCCAATATCGATTAGCAAGTGAATGTTCTCTGGGAAGAGACGACCGATGAGGATGGAAATTGCTGAGTGTGATAACGCGTCGAAAGATCTGTCTTTACCTTGTTGAGATAACCTTTAGTACTTGTAGGCTTCTCTAAAATGGAAGATAGGAAACTTTGAGGATGCCCGCCGCGTGTAATACCCTGTCTGGGCAAAGGGATAAAGAAGAGGCGCGTCGTTTCCGTCGTAGTACGTCACAGCAATAACGTTATTCTGCTGGACAAATGTCGACCACGTAATCGGAAACACTTTCGTTACCGTTGAATCGATCTCGTACTTGAAATCCACCCTCTTAAGATCGGACGCTGCAAACTGGACGGACTGAGAAGCGGTAATGCCCGAATCCAATTCAATGTCGAATGTATAAGATTTCAGGTTTCCATACTGGACATTGATGGCATACCCGAAGGAATAATTGCTGCTCACATCTGAAAAATACATCGTCTGAACGAGCGACGCTGTTTGAACCTTTCCCCCTCCCAACAACACTTCACTGATCCCCGACGAGTTGTGCATCAATGCCTCGATGTAACTGCACGAGGTATTCGTTCCGACGGGAATCAGGGTTTCTCCGTTTTCATCGGTCGGCGATACTGTTACAACATGATTTGCCTGCTGCCTATCAATTGAGACTTCTAAATTATCCAGCGTATTCAAATTTTCTTTGATGACGTACGCTGATCCTGAAAACGCTGTGATGATGTCGTATGTTCCGGCAGGAACGACCGCTGTAAGGAATGAATTTGTCGGATTGAAATAGTACGAATTGCTTTTCCGGTCATGGATGACGACTTGAAACGGGGTTTCGCTGAATGAGACCTGGAATACCGTCCCCTTAAAAAAAACGTAAGGAACAATAACCGTATCGCTGTTTGAAATTGCAAGAATTTGTCCGCCGTATCCCTGGTAAAGAAGTGTGTTGTTGGGGAGGAGAGAATTATTGATGCTCACTTCTACGACAATGCTCTTTGTCTCATGTGAAGAGAGAGTCGCTGCGGCGGAAGAGAATTGAACGTCGATTCCGCCGGATGAAGAAAAGTTTTTGAATGCATAGGTCTTTGATGAAGGAGAGACGTTAGTGAGAGAGATCGTATCTGTATGCGTCCATTCCCCTGTCGAAGAATTGTCGAACCCAAAACTCAGTGTTGCGGGGGTCGCGAACGACTCAACTCCGTTGATTTTGGAAGTATCGAGTTTCCCTTTGCCTTGAGAAAAAATCGATGAGCCCAAATCTTCCGTCGCGGTGATCATGGCATCCCGTATTTCAAGCGCGCTCCACTCCGGATGCAATTGCCGCAGAGTTGCTGCAACGGCCGTCGCGTAGGGAGCGGCCATCGATGTTCCGCTCATTGTGATGTAACCGCCCCCCATCTTCGCCGATAGAATATTCACTCCGGGAGCGACAACGTCGGGTTTGATCCCGTAGATTTTATTCGAAGGTCCTTTCGAACTGAATGCGGCAATGGATTGCAGAGAATCGATCGCCCCGACGGTCAACGCCTCGCGGGCAGCTCCGGGGGAAGAAATCGTGCCGTAGTCGCCGTCGTTGCCTGCCGCCACGACGACAACGATACCCGCGTCAACCGCTCGGTCGACCGCTTGCGAGAGGATATCGTCGGGATCGCCGTCCGAAGTTCCTAAACTAAGGTTGATGATATCGACGCTGTCCATCATCGCTTGCTCGATTCCGGCTATGACTGTTGAAGCGTTTCCGTTTCCCGATGCGTCGAGAACTTTATAGGCAAACAACCGGGCATCGGGCGCCATGCTTTTCAATGATGCGGAGTTTCCGGCGATTATTCCGGCGACATGCGTTCCATGTCCGTTGTCGTCGAGAGGATCGGGCTTGTTATTTACAAAATCGTAACCGCCGGCCACTTTAAAGCCCGGACCAAAACCCCCGCCCAGCGCTTCATGCAAATAATCAACTCCCGTGTCAATGACTCCCACCTTTACTCCCTTACCGGTTGCTGTGAGAGTTGCATCCGATTGAGTTGATGCGGGTGCAGGTTTCATTGATGACGAGGCTGAAAACGCTGTTACTTTTTTATCTTCATAAATGCGCTTTACTTCCGGGAGGGCTGCCATCTGCTCGATTTCGGACCGGGCAGCGTTAAGGGAAACGCCGTTTATAATTTGCGAGAATTGATGGAGAATTTTCGCAGTGGATGAAATGGAAAGAATCCTGTTCACAAACATGCTTCTCTGCTGAGATGCGGCGGCCCGGTTGCTGACAGTAATCCCTTTTGGATGAAATACCACCGGTGTTGAAAGTTCGACAATCACATTTACTTTTTGGTTTTCATCCACGCTCATGGCTGAGAGGACTTTTCCCCCCTGAATTACCTGCTGCAGCGATGTGTTTGAACTGAATTTTTGAAGACTATCCTTGGCACCGAATTTTTTCACAATCAGATTTTGTCCGAACACCGGCAAGCAGAGCGCGGCGATGAGAACAACTATTCCGCTAAAGCTAACCGATGTTTTCATCCTCATTTGATCAACGCCATTTTTTTTGTTTCCATTGTCGTGCTTCCGTCGTCGGCAGTTGCAAGCATTCGGCAGAAATACGTTCCGGTTGCGACCGAAGCACCGTTGCCCGACGTTCCATTCCATCTCACATTGTAGCTTCCCGCTTCTTTACTGTCATTCACCAGGGTTGTTACTTTCTTCCCCGTCGCATCGAACAAAACTACGGAAACTTTTGCTCTCTTACCAACATTGAAATGAATCGTTGTTGACGGATTGAATGGGTTCGGATAATTCTGATCGAGGGAAAAGATCTTTCGCTGTGCCGACGTTTGAATTGTTAACGGCAGAGACGGCGGCAGTAATTCCGGCAACTTCGAACACTGAATCGTATATGCGGGAGACGGGTGAGTTGAATGCAAACAAGTTGTACTCGTTGAGGACTTTGTTGCTGTCGATCTCAAAAAATTTGCTTTGGGCTACTTTGTCGGTTGATTTTGCAGAAAGGAGGTCGAAGGTCTGACTGTTGGAAGCCGTGAAAACGAAAAGAAGAGTCAGCATTACTCTCTTTATCAGATTCGATTCTTTTCTTGATGTTTTCACGTTGCCTTCTCCTTGAGTTATGCAGAGAAGAGTTGCAAAGTGAAGTCCAACGAATCCTGAACATGAAAAACACTTGTAATTGATTGCTTACAATGAAGTTAAGAGAGTAGACGAGGCCGAAACAAGCACTACGCGAAGTTGCCTCTATTTCTAAAATTTCAGGCATTTTGTAAATATTACACCGGTGAAATAAGATGTGGAATGCCTCTAAAGCTCAGTTTTTTAAACGGCTTTCGCTCAGGTAAAAGGAAGAGTCACAGCAAGTTGAGAGGTTGAAGATCTTTCATTTCGGCCAAAATATGAAAAATGTAGAATTTACAAGTCGGGATTCTGAGTATTTTTAGGGTCTTTGTGATGTTTGTAGCAGGTTTTGGAAGGAAGGTCGTCGCAGTTAGAGTTGCTTTGTGAAATGCTAATCCCCGGTAATGATGTATTGAAACAATGGAGTTTAAGAGCTATCGCTGTTACGCGAAACTGGTACAGCGGAAATTCATTCACTAATGGGTTCAATATCCCGGCGCTTGCGGCGAAATCTCATAAAAAAACGGGGCTTCATCAAGAGATAAAAGCCCCGTCTCAAAACGCATCGCGCATCCGTATTTATATATGGTATGAGAGTCTAAACACTACGTTTCGTGGTTCTTCCCAGCTTGCTCCGCTGAAATATGTTCCTTTGATCAGGTGATCGTGATCCAGGAGATTCGTTACGTAGAGTGAAGGCTCAAGCGAGGAACCTCCTTGAAGATGAATTGTATGACCGACGCTAACGTTGAAAATCCACGATGGGGTCGTATGCGCCGATGTGTTGAAATCGAAGAGACCATTTTTGTAAACGGCATCCGGATTTCCGTTCGCAAGCCCTGAGCCGTAGATGCCTACAAGATTGTAGAACCAATCTTGCGGTTGATAGTTGAGACCCGTAGTAATCGAAAGCCGCTGATCATGATCGAGATCCGTTCCGTTTCCGTCCGTATCAAAATTCAAAAACCCGCCGCTGATCAGGCCCGTTCCGTACGCATGCGTAAGAGCTCCGTTCAGGAACCCTGAAAAAGGAGTTTCCGGAAGATTGTAGGTAAATCCGAGTTCTATTCCCTGCGTTTTCACTTCTTGGATATTGACCGGAGTTTTGATGGCACTGCCGCCGACAGTCTCGTCGTCAACTCCCGGTGTCGCGTCTTTGTAGAAGTACGCCATCTTGCTCCGGAGTCCGAAATCGAAACCATGCGTATAGACGGCTTCGTAAAAATTATCTCTCTCCGGCAGCGTCGGAACAAGGGTGTTGCTCACATTGAGAGCGATGGTTCTCAGTCCTTCAATATTTGTCGGCATGAACAATTTTCCGTAGTACAGATATGCGGTGTTGTTGTCATCGATAAGGAAATTCCACCGAATGCGTGGACTAATTTGGTGCTGGAGCGGGATATCGGGAGCGATATGCTGGTCGTAGCGCGCGCCGAGTTCAAACAATGTCCATTCCATCGGGTGGTAATCTACTTCGCCGAACACTCCAAAATCCGACCCTTTGAAATTTGTCAAGTCTGTGGGGCCGGGATTCTGGACTGAATCTTTGGAAGTAAAATCCTCTTTCCCGCTCGTGCTGGAAAAATTGAGACCGATTTTATACATAAGCTCATGTGCCAGCCGTTTGTCAAACGTCGTTCTCATGCCAATCGTCGTGAACGTCCTGTCTTCGGAAAGCAGGTATTTGTGCACTGTGTCCCCCGCGAATTCAAAGTTTGGCGGGTCGATTGACCCCGGAGTGTAAATAAGTTCTCCCTCGCGTGCGAATCCCCCGATAAAAAGATTCGATTCCCGATCGATTTCGGAATTGAGCGCTCTGAAGTACGAAACGTTTTGGAATGAGTTCGACGTCTGTTGGATGTCTTTGGCAATCGCTTCTACAGAATCGTATGGAACCTGCGTGTTGGTCTTCCCGATATTGAGGTTCGCGGTCAAATATTCGTTGTCGCTGAGGACATAATCGAATTTTCCGTAAAGGAAAGTAATCGAAACCCATGGTCGTTGAAAATGTCCGGGGTCGGCGGATCGATGCGCCGGTCGGTTTCCTGGCGTGAGCCCGAAAGGAAGAACCCCAAGTTTCCAATGTGGTCGCTGAGAGAAAGGTCTTGTCCGTTGGAGTTGAGAGCGCGAAATGGACCGACTCTGCTGCCAAGCGTATCTCCAGGCGATGCGGATTCCCCAGTGTCCCCGGTGAAAAAGGCGTAGTTCCGTTAAAAGTAAGATAGCTGCCGACGTACGTTGAAGCGTCGAGGTGGAACGTACCGGTTGGGACCCGATTGTTGAGGTCGATGATTGCAGACATTTGTCCTCCGTATTCCGCAGGAAAACCGCCGGTGATAAATGTGATGCGGTCAATAACCTTCGGATCGACGATTTCATTCAATCCTCCGAAAACTCCGAGCGGAACCGGAATGCCGTCGACGTAGTACGTGAATTCACCATGCTGTCCGCGGATATGTACTTCTCCGGTCGGAGCTCGCGCTGCTCCCATAAGATTTTCCTGGATAACATTTGTCATCCGTGCCGTCGGCGGCGCATGGAACGTCTCCGATTCAAACACCTGGTTGGCGGTGACAGGGTTAATGTTTGAAGAACTCGGATCGCGTTGTCCTACGACGACGACTTCTTTTTCCGTAGTGCCAAGTGAATGGAGAATGATTTTGTAAGTCGAATGGTCTTTGTCGACGGTTATGGAATCGACAAACGTGTCGTAACCGACGAACCAGGCAGTGATGCGGTATGCTCCTGCTTTGATGTCGCGAAATCGCGCCTGGCCGGCGGGATTAGTCACAGTGTTTGCAATATATCTTCCATCGATTGAGAGTGCAACGCGTGCAAGCTCAATAGGAACATTTCCATCGGCATCGTTGACCGAAACACGGAATTGCAGACGGTCGTCGTTTGCCGCCGGCATGTCGGCGTCGGTGCCGTGGATTTCCGCCCCGAGGGCATTTTTTTCCGAGGGCGGAATATTTTGAGCTGGCCGGGAAAGAGCATCTCCAACAGATGGAAATATTTTGGAGCCAGTTCCGTCATCCGACTGAAGTGTATTTTGCCCGAAAAGCCAGCTAGTACAGGTGAGAAACATTAACGGAATAAGAATAGAGCGCATAATTCTTTCTCTCTCAAAAAATTAATAGAGTATAAGACAGGCGGAACGATTAATCCGCATTAGAACGAACGTAAAGTATCAGAGGATTAAACGAGGAGAGAAGGGGGACCGCGCCGGGAAATAGAAGTTAAAAGGGCAAAGGAATAAGAAGAAGAAAAAGAGAAAACTTGCGGGACAGGAGCGGCATCAATAAATTCAAGCGTAAACGGCGCCGGATTCAGAATGGCTCTGCCCGCTACAGACGCACAAATGGGGCACGAATCCAGATTCGAGATAGGGATATGCTTGCAATTGTCCGCATCGGCGTGCGTCGCCAATTGTACGTTGCCGGAGCCGGAAATAAGGTCCAGCTCCGTATGCGGCGCAACAAGCAATAAGCCTGTTGCATAAACAAAGAGCAACAGGATGGGAATAAGTCGTCGTTGAGTGATTGGCATTACTTCTAATATAACGAACTGATACGAATTAATCAAACCAAGGAAATGCTCATTTTGGTAGTGTTACAGTTTAAGCATATCAAACCGAAAAATGTGTGTCATGCCAGCGAAAGCTGGCATCCAGACCGATTAAACTGGATTCCGGCTTTCGCCGGAAAGACATTTACTTTGAGATTGTAACACTACCCTCATTTTGGAAAGATGTCGGACACCTTGTCGATTTACATTGTCAATTATTTCACCGTATTCCAATTTTTTTGATAAGGTGTACGGCATCTAAGCAGGCAGCCTTCCGAAGGATTCTACTGCGGACCGCTCTTACCGCAGATTGATGAGGTCGGCGACAAGGTGTTCTTTTGCAACTAAGTCCTCATACGTCTCGCGTTCCCGCACAATGGAGTACTTATTTCCATCAACGATCACTTCAGGAGCGCGGCGCCGCTGATTGTAGTTTGAGCTCATCACAAATGAGTATGCGCCTGCAGACATAACGGCGAGCACATCGCCTTGTTCGCTTTTCTGGATTTCGCGTCCTTGTGCAAAAAAATCTGCAGACTCGCAGACAGGCCCAACAATATCCGCAACAATTGTTTTATCACTTGTTTGTGCGACGGGTTTGATTTTATGGAAAGCCTTGTAAAGGCTCGGACGAAGGAGGTCGTTCATCGCGGCATCCACAACAATAAAATTCTTTTTCCCGTTCTGTTTAACGTATAGCACCTTCGTTGCAAGAATCCCTGCATTGGCGGTGAGGAATCTTCCCGGCTCGAAAAGGATTTTGCATCCGACGCCGGTGAGAATCGGGAGAAGTTGGTTTGCAAGTTCATGAGGCGATGTGCTTGCGCCGTTGTCGTATGAAATTCCGAGGCCGCCGCCGACATCAAAATGGCTGAGCATGATGCCACCGCGTTTCAACGCTGCGGCAAGTTCTGCCAGTTTTCTGCATGCTTCGATGAACGGCCCCGCGCTCGTTATCTGCGATCCGATATGCATGTCGATTCCTGCGATGCGAAGGTTCGGCAGCGATGCCGCGAGTTCGAATGCGCGGACTGCCTGAGACGAATCAATGCCGAACTTATTTTCGGATAATCCGGTGGAAATGTACGGATGTGTTTTCGCATCGACATCGGGGTTGACGCGGATGCCAACAGGGGCTTTGATGTTCAATTCGCCGGCAATAGTGTTGATAAGATGCAGCTCCTGCAGCGATTCGGCTTTGAGCATGATGATGGGGTGTTGCAGCACAGTGCGGATTTCTTCCGCTGTTTTTCCTACACCGGTAAAAACGATCACTCGAGGGTCAACGCCGGCCTTCAGCGCGCGGTAAAATTCTCCGCCGGAATTACAGTCGATACCGCTCCCAGCATTATAAAATATCCGGCAAACGTTTAAGTTGGAATTCGCTTTTAGCGAAAAACAGACAAGATGGTCAACTCCCGAGAACGCCGTGTCGAAGTCGCGGAAGGCCTCTACGAAAGAGGCCTTGCTGTAGATGTACGCAGGCGTCCCGACATCGCGAACAATATCGGCGATCCGCACATCCTCACAGAACATTTCCCTGTCTCTATATTTGAAACATTCAGCCATGTTTTTATCGTTCTCGAAGGGTTGCATTACAGCTGTTCACAAAAAAATAACCGCAAAGGAACGCCAAGGAATTTCTGGAAAGATTTCCTTTGCGCCTTGGCGTCTTTGCGCGAGATGTGCTTTCGCAGAAAGAGGCTAGTCTTGCTTTCCCGCAATCCAGGCTTCCGCAATTTGAACAGCATTTGTCGCGGCGCCCTTGCGGATGTTGTCGGAAACGATCCACATATTCAAGCCGTTCTTCACCGTTTCATCGCGTCTCAGCCGTCCCACAAACACCTCGTCCTTATCGTATGCCCAAATCGGCATCGGGTATTGTTTGTCCTTCGGGTCATCCTGTACAACGACGCCTTGCGCCTTGCGCAAGATTTCCCGGACATCCACGAGGTCAAACGGTTTTTCGAATTCGACGTTCACCGATTCACTGTGCCCGCCGATGACGGGAACCCGGACGCACGTTGCAGTGACTTTGATCGAATCGTCGCCCATGATTTTTTGTGTTTCTTTCATCATCTTGACCTCTTCCTTGGAATATCCGTCTTCAAGAAAGTCGTCGATGTGCGGAAGACAATTGAACGAAATCTGGTAGGGAAATTTTTTTGCGATGACTTCTTCCTTATTCAGTTCTTTCATCAACTGGTCGTAGCCTTTTTTGCCTGCTCCGGTAACGGATTGATAGGTGGAAACGACAATGCGCTTGATTTTGAACCGATCATGCAGGGGCTTGAGCGCCACGACCATTTGAATTGTCGAACAGTTCGGATTGGCTATAATTCCGACATGGTCAAAAATTTTCTGAGGGTTGACCTCCGGTACGACGAGAGGGATGTCCGGTTCCATGCGGAATGCACTGCTGTTATCGATGACAAGCGTGCCGTGCATTGCGGCTGTCGGTGCAAATTCGCGGCTGACCGAGGCACCGGCTGAAAAGAGCGCCAGTTCGATGTTGTTCTGAGAGAGAATTTCGTGCGTCAGCTCTTCCACGATAACATTGGTTCCCTTGAACTTGATTTTTTGTCCCGCGGAACGGCTTGATGCAAGCGGTATCAATTTCCCCACCGGGAAATCCCGCTCCTCCAACACCTGAATCATTTTCCTTCCGACCATGCCGGTAGCGCCTGCAACAACGACATTATACAACTTCATACTCTCTCATCCTCTCATGTGCTATTCAAAAATTTCGGTTAAGTGTTTGACGTCTGAAAAAAATTCTTTATGGAGCCTGCGGACAACATCGTCGACGTGTTCTTCGTCGATGACAAAACTGATATTGATCTCCGACGCTCCCTGGGAAATCATGTTGACGTTAATATCGGTGATCGAACTCAGAACTTTTGCAGCGACGCCGGGACTGTTCTTCAGGTGCTCGCCGACGACGCAGACGATCGCTTTCCTGTCGCTCACGCTCACCGTTGAAAATGTTTTTAATTCTTGCAGGATAAGTCCAAGGTTCTCGACATTATCAATGGTGGCAGAAATGCTGACTTCCGAGGTGGCAACCGTGTGAACGACTGTTTCGTATTTATGGAAAACGTCGAACACGTTCTCCAGAAATCCGTACGCAAGAAACATTCTCGTCGATACGATGCTGATGAGCGTGATCCCTTCTTTGTAGGCGATCGATTTCACAATGCACTCGTTGTTGACTCTCGGTTTCGCGATGATCAGCGTTCCTGTTGATTCGGGGCGCCGGGAGTTCAGGACGTGGACGGGAATGTCTTTTTTCACTGCCGGCAGGATTGTTTCCGGATGAAGCACGCGGGCGCCGAAATAGGCAAGTTCCGCCGCTTCGTTGAACGACATGACCTTAATTTTCTTGGCGTTGTTTACGATGCTCGGGTCCGATGTCAGGATGCCGTCGACATCGGTCCAAATCTGAATATCCTTTGCATCAAGGAGCGAGCCGATAATTGCTGCAGTATAGTCGGATCCGCCCCGACCGATCGTCGTCGTAATGCCGGATTGGGTCGACCCAATAAAGCCTTGTGTGAGAACAACGTAGCTGTTTTCGATCTTCGGCTGAACGATCTCCCGCAGTTTCCGCTCGACGACATCGAAGAGCGGCAATGCTTTGGTAAACTGGTCGTCCGTAATCATGAACGAGCGGGCGTCGACGAGGAACGACCGAAGTTTGCACGCTTCGAAATAATGATGGATGATGAACGACGACATTCGTTCACCGTACGACGCGAATGTGTCGAGCGAGCGCGGTGTCAGCTCGCCGAGTATCACGACGCCGTTGACGAGCGCGGCAAGTTCTTCGGCAAATACGGCGATGTGTTTGAAGAGGAATTTCGCAGTGTCGGCGTCGAACAATTCCTTGGCGATGTTCTTGTGGCGGCCTTCGATTGCGGCGACGTTCTGCAATGCGTCGTCTTTTTTCCCTTTCGAAGCGAGCGCGGCAGTTTTTAGAAGCTGGTTCGTTACCCCTGCGCAGGCGGAGACAACGACGACCGGCCGGCGCGGAATTTCCTTCCGGACGATTTCTGTAATATTCTTTATTGCTGCGGCATCCTCAACCGAGGTACCGCCGAATTTCATGATGATCATAGGTTGTCGATGTTATCAAAAAAACAAGAAAGCCCGCCGGCGTGCCCTCGCTACTCGGACAATCGTGCCGGCGGGTTCTCTTTGTGTCTATATGAAGCAAAAAAAACAAAAAAAAGTCAAGTTTCAGTCAAATGATGCCATAACGTTCTCAGTGAATTGCTTCTCGCCAGGCCGCAAAGAGTATGGTGGCGACCAGCGCCTCTTCTCGTTCCCAACGTCCCGTTGGGAACGCATTGTTGTGAAGCTTTGCCCCATAACAATGTGACGGAGTGTGTCGTAGACGGCGTTCCCAAACAGAGTTTGGGAACGAGATGAAAGCGATCTTATGACTTTCTTGATTATTTTCTTCTCGTTCCCAACGTCCCGTCACGAAGTGATCCCTTTGGGATTGGGAACGCATTGTTGTGAAGCTTTTCCCATAACAATGTGACGGAGTGTGTCGTAGACGGCGTTCCCAAACAGAGTTTGGGAACGAGATGAAAGCGATCTTATGACTTTCTTGATTATTTTCTTCTCGTTCCCAACGTCCCGTCACGAAGTGATCCCTTTGGGATTGGGAACGCATTGTTGTGAAGCTTTGCCCCATAACAATATGACGGAGTGTGTCGTAGACGGCGTTCCCAAACAACCTGTCCCGCGGGAGCGGGAGAGCTTGGGAACGAGATGAGTGAATTGCCTCTCGCTAAGTCGCAAAGGCGCGACGTTCTTTTTGGGAATCAATTCGCGGCTTCGCGTCCTTGCGCGCTTTGCACTTTATTATCCTCTCGGATGATATTTCCTGTGTTCGGCTTTTACGAACTCTCTGTCGATGTGGGTATAAATTTGCGTTGTTGAAATGTCCGCGTGGCCGAGCATTTCCTGCACGGCGCGAAGGTCGGCTCCTCCTTCAAGAAGGTGCGTGGCGAACGAATGGCGGAATGTGTGCGGGTGGACTTCCTTCGTAATACGCGCAAGGCGGGTGTATTCTTTTACAATGTTCCAGATCGCTGCGCGCGACATCGATCTGCCGCGCCAGTTGAGGAAGACCGCATTGTTTGCGGCATGCCTGCCGGCGAGTTTTCCTCTGACCTCCGTCTGATATTTTTGAATCCATTCTAGCGCCGGTTTGCCGATCGGGACGAAGCGTTCCTTCGAGCCTTTGCCGAACACCCGTACTATTTCATCCTCAAAAAAGATGTTCGATTGTTTTAGATCCGTTAATTCCGAAACGCGCATCCCGGTTGCGTACAGAGTTTCCAGAATTGCACGGTCTCGAATCCAAAGATTCTTGTCGTCTCTCTTTTTTTGTGATGTTGCGTCGATAATTTTATTAATCTCGCCGACGCTTAGTACGTCCGGAAGAAACTTGCCCCTCTTCGGAAGCTCGATAGTCAGCGTCGGATCGCTCGTCGTTATTTTTTCTCCAAGCAGGAATTTATGGAAGCTCTTGACGGCGGAAAGGTTGCGCGCGACGCTTCGGGCCGATAAGCCGAGCCGGTGCAGTTCATGGATGAACGCGCCGACATCGTCGCCTGCTGCGCCGTTCGCAGAAGCAATGCCGCGTGCTTCAAGGAACGCCGCATACCGGGCAATGTCGTGTTGATACGCATCGATGGAGTTGGTGGCGAGGCTTTTCTCAAGCTGGAGAAATCGGAAAAACTTTTCTATATCAGACTTCATGCGGTCTAAGGCTTCGAAGAATTACCGGCTGTTCGACGGCGGCCTCTCGAACGTTTTCCCTCCGGGCTCTCTTTTTTGAGAGGAACAGGGTTTTCTTCCTGCAGTCCGGGCTCCGCTGCAACCGGCTGCTGTTCCGGATACTGTATACGGGGATGATGAATGCCGGTAAGGATCTTGGCAAAACCCACTTTGATGCGCGTGATGTCGCGAAGCGTCAGGTCGCATTCATCGAGCTGCCCTTCCATGAACCGCGCTTTGACGAGCTCGTCAATCCGTTCCTCTATCTTTTGCACTGTCGGGTTGTCGATGGAACGCGTCGATGCTTCCACCGCATCGGCAAGCATCACGATGCCGGTTTCTTTCGTCTGCGGTTTCGGGCCGGGGTAATGGAACTCGTCTTCATCGACGGATTCAAAATCGACTTTTTTTCGAAGCGCCTGTTCGTAAAAAAAACCAATTTTAGTTGTGCCATGATGCATCGGTATGAAATCGGTGACCGCATCGGGCAAACCGAATTCTTGTCCGAGCGTAATTCCGTCTTTCACATGCGCAGCGATGACACGGGCGCTGAACTTCGGGCTAAGCTTCTCGTGCCTGTTTGCGGTTCCGAGTTGGTTTTCGACGAACATTGACGGTTTCGTGATTTTCCCGATGTCGTGGTAGTATGCTCCCAACGCGCGCCAGCGTGGCGTTTGCGCCGATTGCCTCCGCAGCGGATTCCGCAAGCGATCCCATATTGATGCTGTGGTTGAACGTTCCCGGAGCTTTTTGCGACAGTTCTTTCAACAACGGCTGATTGAAGTCCGACAACTCAAGCAGCGTCAAGTCCGTCGTGACATGGAAGAAGCGCTCGAAGAATATCAGCAATCCGTACGTCAACACCGGCGAGAAGACGGCGTTTGCCGCCGCCATCGTCAACTGATTAAGCACGGAGGTGAGCGAATCATACCGCTCCAGCGACATCGCAACGATTGAAACAAAATAGCCGAGAAAAATAAATATGATAGAGCGGAAAATTTGTGTCCGGTGTTTAATATCCCTCACCGTGTACACCGCCAACGAGCCGGCAATGACGGAGAAAAAAGCAATCGAATAGTCATTGCCGCGAATCCCCGCAACGATAAACGCCATTGTCACCGTGCAATAGAACGCAACCCGCGAGTCGAAAATAATCGACAGAAGCATCGACGCGGCGGGGACAATGATCAGCAATTCCAGGGGGGCTTCTGCGTTCATGTGGAGGATGAGATACGCCAACAGCGCCTCCAACAACACGATGAGTGTGATGAGAAGAATCTTCGAATTGTCGTGAAAAATTCGTTTGCGGAAAAGGTATAAATATACGCCGAATAAGAACGAGATGGCAAAAATTTGGAGAAATTTTCCGAGGAACGTTGTCGCTTTGTTAATATCCGCACCGCGTTCCGCTTTCGCTTTGCGGAGCGAGTCGAGCTTCAGTTTAACATCCTCCGTGATGCGCTCGTGCGTGGCAACGATGCGCTCGTTCTCCTGGACAATCCCGACGGTTCGCGGGACTTCATCCACAGCAATCGCAATCTCTTTGTCGGTCTGCTCTTTCTGAAAAATTATGTTCGGGGAAAGAAACGAAAGAGCGATTTTCGTCGCGATCGAGACTGTATCATTGTCTCGTTTGTACCCGGAAATGAATGTTTGCTGCACTGACCGGCCGAGGTCGTCGACGTCGAGAAACTTGCTGATGGGGACTATTTGTTCGTCGGTCCTTTCTGCGAAAGGCAATGCTGATTCCGGTGCCTACCGATTCCTTGCGGACATTGAGAATTCCCTGCAGGTACAATTCATTGACGACCAGCAGCACGTCGCGGCGCAGCCGACTCATTGAAAATTGATACCGTGGATTCCCTGCAAACGCATCGGCAAAACGGAGCCGCTGGAGTGTTTCCCATTCGTTTTCTGTGATGCTGATGGGAATATTGCGAATGCGGTCGCTCAGAGTGGTAGAGTCGACAACGAGCTCGTGTTGGCTTGCGTGCTTGTTTCGCCGCCGCAGCTCTTGTTGGCGGAGATACGCGGACCGGGCGTCGAGGACAGATTGGATCTCGGTAAAAAATTTCTGCAGCGAATCAATATTTTTGTGCGAGCACCGCAAGGTTTTCTTCGAACACCATGTGGACGCTTTGAGCGGCAAGTGCTTTCTCGCGCTGGTAATCCCGCTCTTCTTTGTAGATAGGAAACAAAAATGGTGCGATGAGGTCTTTGCCGGTCCAGATCGTTCCGACATGGTAGTCGGATTCGATCGATTCTCCGCTTGGGAACATTAACGCGACGATGAAGATAAAAAGGAAAAAAATTCCTCCCTTCATCATCCGACTGTCCCGTTGACCTAACTTCGCTATGTAATCGGGAATTCTGCTCATTGGTATACAGTTTTGATCCCGTGAATATGGGAAGAAAATCGAGGAGATGCAACATTGAGTGCTGACTGCTTCGTGTGGTCCCGCCCTTCGACGCGTCCCGATAAAAATCATCGGGACTTGCTCAGGGTGAACAGGCCATGTTCATCCTGCTTAGCTCACGCTGTCTGACATCTTCTCCCAATAATCTGCCAAAATTAGTGAACAGGGTGTCTGAGAGCTCGCGAAAACGTACCACGACCAACATAATGGCCCGTGGGGAATTTTTTATTGAATCCATTGCACGATATGTTTACATTTGAAACACTGCAGGCTTAATAAGCGGAGTCATTCGCAAGGATAATGGTAATTTTTTGTGGGAGTTTGTGGCAGAAGGATTTCAACCTGCGAAAACGGCGACTTCGCAGTGTAAAAAAATCATCGGGGTATCAGTTATACAATTCACTTACGATCAGCAACTTTCAGTTTCAGTCCTGCGTAATATTTCCCATCAACAACTGAAAAGGAGAGAGTTGCATTTCATGTCGTTTCACCGCATTCCCTTCCTGCTATTGCCGGCGATATTCCCGTTCATCGCATTTGCTCAATCGATCTCTATGGTCTCCGGCGTTGTTCTCGATACTTCGACCAGCAAACCCCTCCCGGCTGCGACAATCCGCGTTGCGGGTCCATCCAACAAAGGGACCATAACCAACGAACGCGGCCAGTTTCAACTTTCACTTTCGTCCGGAGAGTCCCTCCTTATCATAAGTTATCTGGGCTATCGCTCAGACACGGTCGACGCATCGGCATCGAATAACCACGCTCTCCGTGTTGAGCTGCAGCCGGAGGCAATCAAAATGTCCGAAGTTATCATTACCGATGAAGATCCTGCCTATGAAATTATCCGCCGGGCGATTGAAAGCAAGCCGAAGTGGATGGGCGCATTGAAAACGTTCCAGTGCGAAGCATACAGCCGAATCACCATAGACCTCGACACGGCGATCGGCGCAATTACTGAATCCTATCTTACGCTGTACTGGCGGGCGAACGACTCATTGCGGGAAGTCGTGCACCAAAAGCGGCAGACAAAAAATCTCGCCGTGGGGGATATCGTCAATAGTGTTGGACAGGTAACCAATTTTAACGACGATACGATCATCACGGGGGGCTTCAAATTCATCGGGCCGACGTCTCCCGACGCATTTTCTTTCTATGATTACAAACTCCTCAGGACTCATTCGATGGACGGGATGGACGTTTATGACATCGATGTCATTCCGCGTTCGAGGATCAGGCCCCTCTTCCGGGGGAAGATCTCCATTGCTGAACGGAGTTACGCAGTTATCGGCGTTGATTTCGAACCGAACGAAGCGTATGCAATCCCGTTTCTGAAAGATGTGTCGTTCCACTACCTGCAGCAATTCCGGCTCTACGAGAACCGGTTCTGGATGCCGGTCGATTACAGAGTGCAGGGAAAAGCCAGCGTGAACGTGATGGGATTTTCGCTCATCAAGTTCTCCTTCGTTCGTTACGTCGTGATGTCCGACTACACGATCAACCCGGACTTTGCCGACAGTGTTGCAAAGCTGCCTCGGTTGACTGTTGCGCCGGAAGCGGCGGTTTTCGATTCGACCTATTGGGCGGAACATCCCCTTCTTCCGCTCAATGTCGACGAAGAGCAGGCGTACAAAACTTTGGACAGCAACGCGACGCTCGATAAACAAATTGGAAAACGGACAAAATCGTTGAATTCGATCACTGCGGGTCTCTCCGGTCTGTCATACGCCGACCTCCGATTTAACAGGGTCGAGGGATTATTCCTCGGCGGAAAATTCGATCTCGATTCAGTTACCAATGCACTCGCACTTCGCGGCGGTCTCGGGTACAGTTTCGATGAAAAGCGATGGAAGTACTCCGGCGGCGCCACGTACTATGCGACCGCTCAGCGCTCGATCGGTATCGGAGGAGACGTCTATCGCAAACTTGACAACCGCCCCGATGAGGGCTACTACGGCGACTTCGAAATTCTTCTTGGTTCGCTCTTTTCGAAGGATGACTACCGCGATTATTTTCTTTCACGGGGATGGCATGGTTTTGTCGAAGGGAATTTTCTCCGCCAAACTGACCCGCCCGATGTCCGGATGCAATTGGGCTACACCGATGAAGAAGAAACTTCGCTCAAAAATATAACGGAATACAGCTTCGTGGACCGCGATCGAATATTCCGGATCAATCCGCCGATTGACGACGGAACGCTTCGGTCGCTCACATTCAACGCTGAGTACGGGAATGAAACGCAGTATCTTTTCAGCAATCCATATCTCACGGCGCACACCACACTTGAGTATTCTTCGAAGAGTCTCCTGAAAAGTGATTTCGGGTTCACGAGGCTCTCCGGCGGGCTTAAAGCGAAGTTTCCGACATATGATCTCAGCCTCTTCTTCAACCCGACGCTCTCCATCGCATTCACCGGTGGAATTCTCACCGGTGAGCGCTTGCCGCAGCGCCTGTTCAATCTGGAATCGAGTTATGAAGGGACGGCATGGTTTGGAAGTTTGCGTGCCGCAGGAGTAAAGGAATTTTCGGGAGACCGCTTCGTGCTCCTTTCCGTCGAGCACAACTTCAGGCGGATACCGTTTCTTGCAAGCGGAATTCCGTTTCTCTATGAAAGCAATCTGGAGCTGATTGTGTTTGGGTCCGTTGCACAATCGTGGCTTTCGCCTTCGGCTCTCGCCGGGCCGCCGATCTTTAACACGACGAACGGCTGGTACTATGAAGGTGGGGTAAGCATAAGCCGCATTCTCGATATTTTCCGGTTTGACCTGACCTGGCGTGGAGTGGAGCCCCGCGGGTTCACACTCACGCTCGGCATTGGCGACATACTTTAACCCTAATCCCTCCCCTGACAGGAGAGGGTGTCGAGGGGTTACGAGGGGTCGCTGAAGAAAGCAGAATTCATTTCTACAATGGATGCAGTTACACACAGGAGGATGTAATGTTCATCGGACATTTTGCAGTTGCGCTGGGAGCAAAAAAAGCTGCGCCGAAAGTTTCGCTCGGCACACTCATTCATGGCTGCCCAATTTGTGGACCTGCTCTGGCCGATTTTTTTGCTGCTCGGTATTGAGCACGTGCGAATCAATCCGGGCGACACGGCCTATACGCCCCTCGACTTCTACGATTATCCGGTATCGCACAGTCTTCTGACGGGGATTGGATGGGCAATTGTTTTCGGAGCGGTGTACTATGCCGTCCGCCGTTCCGCCAGGAATGCCTGGATTCTTGCGGCCTGCGTGCTAAGCCACTGGCTTCTTGACCTGATTGTGCATCGGCCGGATTTGCCGATCGTGCCGGGTGTAAAGACGTACGTCGGGCTTGGCTTGTGGAATTCTATCCCCGCGACGATCATCGTTGAAGGCGCTCTTTTCGTAATCGGCATTGTGTTGTACCTCCGCTCAACTACCGCTGTTGACCGTGTGGGGAAATATTCGTTCTGGTCGTTCATTATATTTCTTGTTCTTGTAGCTGCCGGAAATATCACGGAGGTCCGCCGCCGAATGTTATTGCGCTCGCCGTCGTTGCAATGGCCGTCTGGCTCCTTGTGTTGTGGGCGTATTGGATTGACAGGCACCGGCAGCCGACAGCGGTTTTGCAAAATGCTTCTGAATAAATTCAATCTCATAATCTCGTTCCCAACGTCCCGTCACGAAGTGATCCCTTGGGATTGGGAACGCAATCCGCGGAGGCTCAGCTTCAAAGCAAGGACGTTCCCAATCAGAGATTGGGAACGAGATAAAACTTTTTTTGAACACTTGCCTCTTTATATTACTGAGTTCACATGAAAAACGTTTTATTCGTTTTACCTTTTCTTTTATCACTTTGCGCACTCACCTGTAAGAAAAACCCAGTCGGACCGCCGCCTGACGGCACCCTTGCATTGACAGTAAACGATGTAAACTGCACGGAGGCATGGCTTATACTTCATCTTGGTTCCGGTTTCGTAAGTCGCACGGCACAGCTTACGAGAGATACCTCTGTTGTGGCAAATATAAAATTAATTGGCACGGACACGACAATCCGAGACACGGGATTATCCCCCTCGCACACATATACGTACACGCTTTCTCTGGCAGGAGCAGCAAGCGTTACAACAAAAGCAACAACGATGGATACGACAAGCCATGTTTTTACCTGGACGACATACAATCTTGGTGATGGCAGCGGTAGCAGCGCTCTATTCGATGTTGCAATAATTAATGACACCCTGGCGTATGCAGTGGGAGAAATTTATCAAGGTGGCACGATTTATAATATTACAAGATGGGACGGACAATCATGGAATGTGCAACAACTTCTATTTCAGGGTTTTCCTCCTGTGGTTCATTCTGTTTTTGCGATCAATGACACCAATATTTGGCTTGACCCATGGTTCCATTGGAATGGCAAAAATATTCAGCAACTCCCAATAGATTCGGTTTTTATCGGAGTAGGAATAAAAAAGATGTGGGGTAATTCCGCTAATTTATATGTGGTTGGCAATAATGGATTCATTGCTCATTACAACGGCACTACCTGGACCAAGATCGAGAGTGGAACGATGTTAGATTTTCAGGACATTTATGGCGCGAACAATGCGCAAACAAATCAAACAGAAATTCTTGCAATTGCGTCAGATTATCCGACTGCTCTTGATATGAAAATTGTAAAGATAACGGGAACAACGGTTGCATCGGTTGATGGCACCGGCCTATCGGGTGCTATAAACGGGGTATGGTTTGTTCCCAACAGGTGCTATTACATTGTCGGAGCGGGCATAGGGCAAAAGCATTCATTGCAAGATTCAAGCCCTTGGAGTGTTTACCCAAGCGGCGTGGTCACAAGTTACTATTCAACATCTGTGCATGGCAATGACATTAACGATGTGTTTGTTGTGGGGGCTGATGGTGATATGCAACATTTTAACGGCGTTAGCTGGAAGAGTTATCGTGATCAAACCTATCTGGCGAATGGTTCTTTTGGCCGTGTTGCAGTAAATGGAAATCTTGTTATAGCTGTAGGTTCAAATAGTCCTTACGCGGCTGTGGCGATTGGAAGAAGATAATGGAGCTGTAGATTATCATCTCGTTTCCAACGTCCTCGTCACTCACGAAGTGATTCCTTCGGAAGTGAGAACGCTATCCAAAAAATTTCACCGTATCATCTCGTTCCCAACGTCCTCGATACGGAGTGATCACTTCATCTCGTTCCTAACGTTTCGTTGGGAACGCAATCCACGGAAGCTCTGCTTCAGAGTAAGAACGTTCCCAAACAGAGTTTGGGAACGAGGTACGACGGCCTGAGTTCGGGAACGGGATACCGGCGGTCGAAAGTGGATGCTACACACTCATCGTTGATTGGTCGTTCTTCTTTTTTTCATCTCGTTCCCAACGTCCCGTTGGGAACGCAATCCACGGAAGCTCTGCTTCAGAGTAAGAACGTTCCCAATCAGAGATTGGGAACGAGGTACGACGGCCTGAGTTCGGGAACGGGATACCGGCGGTCGAAAGTGGATGTTACACACTCATCGTTGATTGGTCGTTCTTCTTTTTTTCATCTCGTTCCCAACGTCCCGTTGGGAACGCAATCCACGGAAGCTCTGCTTCAGAGTAAGAACGTTCCCAATCAGAGATTGGGAACGAGATACGACGGCCTGAATTTGAGAACGCTATCCAAAAAATTTCATCGTATTAGTGACGGGGATCGCATCCCTTTCTTGACAATCTCAGAGAATTGACGGATATTTGCTCAATACAACATGGAACCCGGCTAAGCCTTGCAGGGACTCTTATGTGCGGGGAGTAAGTAGTGAAGAGGAAGTAGAAGCCTGTGCCGGCGAAAGTCGGCGGAGGCTTTTTGTTTTACGAAAAGTGCCAGCGAGAGAGATAAGATTGTGGGAGCTTGTCGCTCATAATTCCCCTTCACCCGGCTTCGAGGGTGCAAATAAATCATTCATACTTACAAGGAGAAAACATGAAACTTCTATACCCTGTGATTTTATTGACGCTCTGCTTCGTGATGATTACGGCTGCCCAAACCAACTACTTGACGAATGGGGGGTTCGAGTCGTGGACCAACGGTCTGCCTACAGGTTGGACCACTGACATCTTATCTGTTACCGAAAGTACGAACGCTCATAGCGGATCGGCCGCCGTAAAGCTTGGCAACTATCTTTTTCTGGGAATCGCTGTGTTGCCGGGAGAGTTATATCAGGCAGCGCCTGCCGCCGGTTCCTCTTTTTCATTAAAAGGCTGGTATCAGTTGAAATCGGATAGCGGGGACGGATTTTTTGTTACCATTTTTGCTTCAAAAGTGGGTGCTACTGTGGGAGCTGGAGAGCAGAAATTCTTTCAGGTCCAATCTGTGTATACGGCGTTCGCAGTTGGAGTCGATATGTATCCAAGTACGACCGCCGACACTTGCAGTATCAATATTATGATGCTGCCAAACTCGACCACGAGTAAGAGCCATATCACCGCGTATGCATTAATTGACGATCTCGTTTTGGATAATACAGTCACAGGCGTGGCGAGCAAGGGATTTGCTCTTCCGTCGACCTATCAACTCTTGCAGAATTACCCGAACCCGTTCAACCCTTCGACCGAAATCGAGTTCACGATTGCGCAGGAGCAGCATGTTACGTTAAAAGTATATAACGTGATGGGGCAAGTGGTTGAAACACTCGTCGATGGCCAGCTGCCGCAAGGACGTTACAAAAAAATGTTCGATGCATCGAAACTTGCTTCGGGAATGTATCTCTACGAGCTCAAAGCCGGCACGTTTTTGCAGGTCAACAAAATGTTGCTGATGAAGTAAGGAGAGACCAAGCGAACCGCATTGCTGCGGTTCGATGACAATACTTAAACACAATGGCCGGGTTCACCCCGGCCTTTGTGTTTCCCCCTCATTTTCACGCTGCGATCTTGTTGCCTTGCTCCCAAACTCCGTTTTCATCTCGTTCCCAACGTCCTCGTCACTCACGAAGTGATGCCTTCGGCAGAAGTGATCCCTTTTGGTTTGGGAACGCAATCCACGGAAACTCTGCTTCAGGGCCAGGACGTTCCCAAACAGCTTGTCCCGCGGGAGCGGGAGAGTTTGGGAACGAGATAATGGGTATTCTCAGGCCTTTTACATGTCCATTCAAATTAGGACACTACTCCTTTCTTGCGTCGTTTCCAAAATTTCGGTATCTTGTCTTATTATTTAGTTGAGGAGGATCGGGTGCCTCCTCTTTTTTTATTCACCACTCTCATAGGGTAACCGAATGTCGCTTTTTTATTCGATTCTCCTCGGAATCATACAGGGAATCACAGAATTCCTTCCCGTCAGCAGTACGGCGCATCTCACCATTGCCGGATCACTTCTCGGCCTCATTAATCCTGACCGGCCGGACGAATGGACGGCATTCATTGCAGTGATCCAAATTGGAACGATGGCTGCTGTGGTTATCTATTTTTTTAAAGACATTGTCGAAATTATTGAAGGCTTTTTTGTCGATGGGATACGGTACGTTCAGTCGCCGTCGAATGGCCTCGGCAGAGCGCGCATGGGCTGGTATATTATTTTGGGAACATTGCCGGTGGCGGTGATCGGCCTCGCGTTCAGGAAAATTATTGAAGGGACTCTCACCAAGAGCCTTACCGTTATCGGAATAAGCGCAATTGTCCTCGCTCTCGTTTTGTGGCTGGCGGAGAAGGTTGGTTCACGGAAAAAAGAAATGGCGAACGTTACATGGCTCGACAGCCTCATTGTCGGATTCGCTCAATCGCTGGCGCTGATTCCGGGGTCCTCACGCTCCGGCACCACGATTACGGCGGGATTGTTTTTAGGAATCAACCGATCAGACGCCGCCCGCTTCTCGTTTCTTCTCAGCGTTCCGGCGGTATTTGCCAGCGGCATGCTGGAACTGTATGAGATGCGCAATTTTATGCACGACCTCGGCATAGTCAATGTTGTGGTAGCGACGCTCGTTTCGGGAATTGTCGGATACGCATCAATCGCATTCTTGCTGCGCTATCTTAAGACCCATACAACATACGTTTTCATTTTTTATCGCATCGCGCTCGGTTTGTTGTTGCTCGGAATGGCGGCTCGATGATTGACGAATGGCGAATGCCGATTTCCGAATGATAACTTCAATTTCATAAAAGCGTTTACAATTTGTCATTCAACAATCGGTATTCGGCAATCGTAAATTGCAAATTGTAAATCGAAAATCATCATGGACGCATTTAAAGAGCTTTTCCAAAAACTTACCAACGTCAAAGAACTTGTCCAATGGGCTGGCTATCCCGGACTGGCGCTGATTGTTTTTTCCGAAACCGGACTGCTTGTCGGTTTTTTTCTGCCGGGAGACTCATTGCTTGTCACGGCCGGGTTGTTTGCAGCAGCCGGTTATTTTAATATCACAGTTCTAATTTTCTTGCTGATTGTTGCCGCAATCCTCGGAAACTCGACAGGCTATCTTATCGGGCAAAAAGGGGGACATGCGCTCTATGCAAAGGAAGAGTCCCGGTTCTTTAAGAAACAGCATTTATTGAAAACAAAAGAGTTTTACGAACACTACGGACCGATTACGATCGTCATGGCACAATTCATGCCGTTTGCCCGGACGTTCGCACCTGTGGTAGCGGGGATTGCTGAAATGAAGTATACGCGCTTTGCCTCGTTCAACGTCATCGGCGCTGTCGGGTGGATTACCAGCATGCTGCTGATCGGATATTTCCTCGGCTCGACAATTCCGGATATCGGAAAAAATATTAATTATGTCATCGTCGCCGTCGTTTTCGTTTCGCTGCTTCCCGGTATCCTCAAGTACGTGCAGGTAAAATTATCGGCGCGGAAAATCCACTAAGAACACGAAGAAACACGAAGGTTCAGATCTGCCATGGTAGAGACAATACTAGAAGCTATCTCAAAAATGGTTTCGATGTAGAATGCATTTGTAAATGTCATGCTGATCCCGCCGCTTTGTGGCGGGAGAAGCATCCACGACATTGAAGCCTCGTAGATTCACAATGCATGATTGTCATGGATTCTTCACTCCGCTTCGCTCCGTTCAGAATAACATTTTTAGGAGTTTTTGAGATAGCTTCTAGTTAGTGTAAAGAATTTGACAGCGAACAATCTGGAAAAAACACTTTCTCTTCGTGCACTTCGTGGACAATTCAATGTTTTGTGTAACATCAGTTAGGAAGGTACAATAATGACAACGGTTCCCCCTGCGAAGGTGAAAGAGTTTTCCCCCTCCACCCTCGAAAAAATTGCTTACACCAGCGTTGCAACAATTCCGACGCGCGAACCGAACGATCAGAACCGCCTCGGCTATTGTGTGTGGAGTTTTCTCTCCGAGCGGCAGGGGACTCTTGCACAAGCGATTCATACCTCTGGTGCACGCTTGTTGATTCCGGAGTCCGATGTTCTCCGCATTGTCGGGGAATCGCTCAAGCGAGCGGGGATCTCGGTAGAATAATCGGCAATGAAATTTTCCCTCCACAATCTTTTGATGGCGTTTATTCCGCTTTTTGTCGCCATCGACATTATCGGCGCTCTTCCGATTTTCATTTCTCTTACTTCAGGAATGGGTGCAAAAGCGAAGAAACGCCTCGTGATCGAGGCGACGCTTACTGCCGGCGCCGTTGCACTCGTGTTTCTCGCTTCCGGAAAACTTATCTTTTCATTTCTCGGCATCACCGAAAACGATTTCCGCATCGGCGGCGGAATTGTTCTTCTGGTCTTATCGGTCTATGAATTGCTTTTTGCAAAAGACACCCAGCGCGACCCGGGAACGTCGGTTGGCGTTGTGCCGATCGGTATTCCGCTTATCATGGGTCCCGCCGCGCTAACCTCGATCATCATCGTAGTGGACAATTATGGATACTGGATGACGATTGCCTCGCTCTTCGTTAATTTGTTTATTGTGTGGCTAGTTTTCCACTTTTCTGAATTCATGATGAAAGTGATGGGTGTTGCCGGCTCGCGGGCGTTCGGCAAGGTTGCCTCTCTCTTTATGGCGGCAATCGCAGTGATGATGATCCGGGTCGGCGTCCAGAATATTCTCAAATAATTTTTTTCCCCATTACTGTTTTGCAATGAATAAAGTCGCGACAAACCTCTTCTACACAGCTCTTGAGCCAAGACGCGTTGTCGGCGGAAAATCCCCCGCCGTAATCCTTCTTCATGGACGCGGTGCCGACGAAAACGATTTGCTGGGACTTGCGCAGTATTTCGATGAGCGGCTGGCAGTATTCAGCGTACGAGCGCCGTACCCGTTCGAATTCGGCGGGTATACATACTTTCAGTTGAACGATGACGGCACCGCCGAGCCAGTCATGTTCATGGAGAGCTACAGACGGCTGATGGAATTTGCGGATGGCATTGCATCACTCCCCGAAGTTGACGCTGACAGAATTTTTTTATTAGGATTCAGCATGGGGACGATCATGTCGTATGCATTGTCTCTGACACATCCGGAAAAATTTGCCGGCGTTGTGGCGCAGAGCGGCTTCGTCCGCGACCACCCGGATCTGGATTTTCAGTGGAATGCGCTGAGCAATTGCTCCTTTATCATTACGCACGGCGTTAACGACCCGGTCATTCCGGTTGCAGCGGCACGGAAAACAAGAGCCATGTTCTCAAAATCAAACGCGGACTTTGTGTATAAAGAATATCCGATGGGACATGAAATTAGCGGGGAGAGTTTGGCGGATGTCTGCGATTGGCTGCGGAAGAAGCTTGATTAATTCTTCATCGGCGGCGGTGCTCAAAGCGAACCTTCCCGATGACGTCCATCGTTTGTTCAGCTGCAACGTTCCAGTCGAATTGCTTTGAACGCCGTATTGCATTTTCGGCAAGTCGTTGACGCAAATGATCGTCCCGCAGCATCAGCAATATCTTCTCGGCGAGTTGTTCACGGTTTCCGTACTCGTAAAGCAGGCCGGTTTCTCCCTCCACAACCGCATCGCGCAACCCCTGCACATTGCTTGACACCGTCGGCGTGCCGCACGCGTTTGCTTCAATCGCCGTTAATCCCCAGCCCTCTTTTGCCGATGTATTGACGGCGACATGCATCTCGTTCATATATTTGACCTTCTGTTCTTCGCTGACGAACCCTGTAAAAGTTACGGCTTCTGATATTCCGAGCTTTTCAGCGATTGCTTCCAAACGCGATTTGTCATCGCCGTCGCCGACGATGAGCAATTTCGCCGCGGGCAATTCCTGGCGGACGATTACGAACGCTTCCATGAGATGGTCGACGCTTTTATATTTTTTTAACCGCCCGACTAAACCGATAAGAGGTGTTGGGCTTTTTGGAATCCCGAGGAGCCTGAACGAGTCATGATCGACGCCGTAGTGGATAAGATGCGTCCGTTCTTCCGGGAAGCCGGCGTGCAGCATTTCCTTATGCGTGCTTGGCGAACCGACGATGAACCGCAATCGTTTGTAAATGGGAAGTGCAGCGCGCTCTGTCAGATACACATACGATGCAGCGGGGAAGGAGGCTTCGAGAAAAATACTTTTTCCGAAGAGATGATGCGTTACACCGAGCAGCGGCTCCTTCACGAAAAGGGGTGTGTAAAAGGGAATCTTGTTCATGTCATCGACCACGAGGTCGAAGTTCTGCGCTTTGAACGTGGAGAAATATTTTTGCGGGACACGATAATTGAAGAACGATCGTCCCCCCTCACGAATAACATGAATGCCGTTCATCTCTTCTTTTTCCGGTGAGCCTTCGAAACGAGAACAGAAGAGTGTGACGTCATGGCCAAGTGCCGCGACACGCTCGAAGACTTCGTGAAGGTGAACTTCCGCCCCTCCCGCGAGCGGGTTCTTTATATCCTGCCAGTTGAAAATGAGAATACGCATGAGAGCAATTAATAATTATGAATTAAGAATTAATAATTACCAGAAGGCGCGCGTTGTTATTCAATTCTTAATTATTTCTCATTATTGATTATCTTTTCTTCCCTACCAGCCCGAACGATAACGATGTGTTGACCGCGATTGGCGTATCACGGAGTGCCTCACGCACAGACCGCCTCATGGATGTCAACGGGCGAAAGAAGGTTGGATACAACGGCAATTTTATTCCGATCTTCAATAGCGCCTCGCGCGTTGCACGATAGAACAGGCTCGGATACATCCATTCCCCGTATATGTGGATGGTCTGGAGGCCAAGCTGTTCCATTTCCCGCCGGAGCTCGCCGACGGAAAACTCCCGTTCCCAGCCGGCGAACCATTTGTTTATTGTGATAAGGAAATGTTTGATGACGGTGTATACGTGGTAGCGTTGCGGCACATCGACGAGCAGTAGCCCGCCTTGCTTAAGAATACGGATGTTCTCCCGAAGCAATGCTTCGGCTTGCTGCGGCCTGAAATGTTCGAGGAGCCCTTGATGGAAGACAATATCGAATGTTTCGTCCTGAAACGGGAGGCAGAACGTATCGCCGCCGACAATAGAGACGGAGATTTTTTCTTCGTCGGCCAGGCGCTTCATAATCCTGAGCGAGTTGATAGAATAGTCGAGTTGAAAAACCTCCGCGCCGCGCTCAACGAGCGGAAAGCTGTCGCGCCCTGTTCCCGCACCGACTTCGAGAATTTTTTTCCCCTTCAGATCGACAATTTTGGATAAATTCCGGACAACACGGTCCGAGTTCGAATAGACTTCGTGGACGTCTTTCTTTTCGTCCCAAAAGTCTTCCCAGTTTGAACGGCGAGATTCTTTCATAATCCGTAAATAATTGGAAAAAGTAAGGAAGCCAAACGGCATCCTATAATATACACATGATACATGAATTTTTCTAAACTGTACAACAGACTATTTCATTTGTTGGGGTTTAAATGCAACGGTGTCTTTTGTCGTCGCAC
>CAWJKX010000195.1:0-17638 GCA_963843065.1 uncultured Bacteroidota bacterium | reverse complement strand
TCTCCAGCTCCCCTGGCTTGTAGCTTTGCTTGCATTGGTGCTGCTGGTGGGAACGGCTGTTCCTTCTGCTGGCGCATTCAAGCTTCTCTATGCCAACGTCCTTCGCCCATTGCGGATTTTACGTCCTGATGTTGTTGAAGAAGACAATGCCCAGCATTTATTTGCCCAAGGGCTTGGAGGGATTTTTTTAAGTGCTGCGTTCATATTTCTTGCCGTTGTCAATCAACCGGTTGTCGGATGGATATTGACGTTCCTAGTCGCGGCACTTGCGTTAGTCAATTTGACGGTCAATTTTTGCCTCGGATGTGTTCTTTACCTCCGGTTACGACGGCTATCATTTTTCACGAAAGCGTTTTTCAAACGCGTCGCCAGCAACTCATTACAATAAAGGAGGATCTATGGCTTCAAACAGCGGGTATGCGAATCCCGATGTTCTTGTTACAACCGACTGGGCGTTGGAGCACCGAAAGGATATTAATTTTCGGTTCGTCGAAGTGGATGTCGATACCAGCGAGTACGAAAAAGGGCACATCGAAGGGGCTATCGGATGGAATTGGAAAACACAGCTTCAAGACCAGACGCGCCGCGACATCCTTAGCAAGGAGCAGATCGAACACTTTCTCGGCGAATCGGGAGTCGGTCCCGATACCGGATTGATTCTTTACGGGGATAACAACAATTGGTTTGCAGCGTATGCATTCTGGCTGTTGAAATATTACGGGCATACGGACGTTCGGCTCATCAACGGGGGAAGGAAAAAGTGGGTGGCGGAGGGGAAACCTCTTGTTACCAGCGTTCCGCGCTACGAAACGAAGTCGTACAAGGTTACAAAGGTCGAAACCGACTTTCGAGCGCTGCGGGATTTTGTGGCCGGGCGTCTCAGCGAACCGTCGCACGGTCTGGTCGATGTCCGTTCGAACGACGAATACACCGGAAAGATCCTGGCGCCTCCGGGACTACAGGAATTGTCGATGCGGGGAGGACATATTCCCGGAGCGAAGAATATCCCCTGGTCGCAAGCGGTTAACGAGGATGGAACGTTCAAATCTGCGGCTGACTTAAAAGCTTTTTTACGAAAGCAAAGGGATTGTTCCGGGCTTGAAAGAAATCACCGCATATTGCCGTATCGGTGAACGGTCTTCGCATTCATGGTTTGTGTTGAAGTATCTTCTCGGTTATCCGAAAGTTCGCAATTACGATGGGTCATGGACAGAGTGGGGGAATCTCATTAATGCACCTATAGAAAAATAGCATAGAGTGCGGAATTGGCAGAGAATCGGGCAGTATAGGCTGCCCGATTCTTTTTTGTGGGGGAGCAGCTTACGTATGAGTTCGGGAGAACCATTCCATCATTCCCGGAATCCCTTCACGAATTGTAGGTTGCTTAAGATTGCCGATGATGCGTTTCATTTTTTCGTTCGAGTAGCCGCAGCCCTCGCTTAGCACCTGTGCCCAAAGGTATGCGCCGAAATGAAGGTTGACGAGAGAGGTGAGTGTGTCCGCTGCATAGGCAGCCGCATACACAATCGGTATTGGAATTCTGCCGATCTTCACCTTCCGGCCGCTAGCCTTGCAGATTGTTTCAAACCAATCCGCGTACGTTGTGCCTCCATTGTCAACTGCATGAATGATTTGATTTTCCGCATATTGACTCGAAATGGACATAGCAATCGTTGATGCTGCATCATCGACGTGAACGGTTCCAAGAGGAGCGGTCCCTCGGTTCGGCAGGGGAACAAAGTATGGTCCTATATTCTTGATCACACTCAGCATCGGCACGAGCCATTCGGCATTTGGTCCGTAAACCAGCGCCGGCCGAATGATTGAGTACGTAAAACGGGATTTGGCGGAGGATTTTATCAGCAAACGTTCGGCCATTCTTTTCCATTGAAAATAGGGGTCCGGAAACTCAACCCCTGTCATTTCCTCTGTTAAAATCTTGGGGAGCGGTTGAGGAAGTCCTCCCGCCATAAATGCTGAAACAAAAACAAACCGTTCTAAATTCGATGCTCCCGCCGCTGCTTCAAGAAGAAGCGCAAATGTTTTTATGTTCTTCGCGTCAAAATCCTTCTCTTTCGTTTTTGCTTCTGCAATATGGATGGCGGCATTCGCACCGTTCAAGCATTCCGAAAAGAGCTTCGACCGGTCCGTCGGAGAACCGGCGAACAAGTCTCCTTCGATGTATTCAAGGTTTCCTGGAGTCGACGGCTGCCAGGAGTCGAACATGCCTCTCGCTTTCGTTACATTGCGAACAAGCAGCCGCAACATCCAGCCTTCCTGATAGAGTATTTTGGCGACGTGCGAGCCGATGAAACCGGTAGAACCTGTCAGAAAGACAATTTTGTTTGACATGAACGCCTTTGACAAATTTGAAAGGAATGGTACGTAGAATATTACGATTTTCATATATGAAGTCAATTGAGGTTTCGGCCAATTTTATTAATTTTTTTGAGGAATAATGACATTTTCATCGTCTTGACATCCGAGAGTTTTTTCGCAATATTAGGCCGTGCAAGACACACTCTCGTCATGACCTCATTCATGCTGTAACATCGAAGTGCCAATCCCCCTGGAATCACTCTTGTGCAAGTTTGCTTATCGTTTATTACTTTCGATCTGGTATTTCCTGTTCTTTTAGCGTTGGGTTTTTCCCCACGCGGTACTGCACCATATGCAGTAACTTTGGGATTGGTGATTTAAAGAAGAACGGTCATGCCATTAATAGTGTGGAACAAAAGGCCACAGGAATGGCATTCAGTGGTTGTTGACGCTTCAAATTTTGGCTTGAATATTCTCATTACTCTAATCACAACGGCGCAGGGACTGTAATGAATAAACATCTACCTCGTGTTGGTATTTGGCGGTTGATATCGATGGTTTTATTGGTGTATTTCTCGGTACCGGATGCTTTCGGCCAGGCGACAAATCTACCGACAATTGGTATTCTCTACTTTGAAAACAATAGCGTTGTTGATAAAGACAAGCTCGATCCTTTAAAAAAAGGATTGGCGGACATGCTCATTACTGAGATGTCTAAAATCAAAAGTCTCAGGGTGGTCGAACGGCAGCGGATACAATCGGTGGTTGAAGAGTTGAACCTTGGCGAGATGGATTTAGTTGACAAAGATACGGTTCAGAAAATGGGAAAGCTGCTCGATGCGAAGGTTCTGCTGTTAGGCGGATTCTCAAATTTGTTCGGCGATAAGCTTCGCATCGACGCACGTATTGTTTCAACTGAAACCGGTCTGACGCTCAAGGAGGAGGAAGAAACCGGCGATCTCGACGAGTTTTTGACGATGGTGAAATCGCTCGTCAAGAAGGTTTCAAACGGCCTTGAAATCAAATTAAGTAAAGTGGAAGAAGATCAACTCGAGTCGACGAGGGACGGGAAATTCGACGGTTATGTTGCTTACGCTCAAGGGCTCAACCTGGAAGACAACGGGCACAAGTTTGAAAAAGAAGGAAAAAGTGCGGATGCGGCGGCGATGTATGATTCCGCGCGGTTGATTTTTCAAAAAGCGTGGGATGAATCAAACGACTATGAGCCGGCAAAACAAAAAGCAGAAGAGATGGCTGCGTTGGCAGGGAAAATCAAGAAGGAGAAAAAATGAGATGCGCCGGGAAAAGGGTCTTGCTTGAACTTGAATGACGTTGTAAGTTTTTGATTTCGTCCCGAGTATTGAAGAATCTTTTCGATTGAATATTCGAGCGATTATCGGAGTCTGTCTGACGTACTTGAAACAAACAAAGAGAAACCGGTGTTTGATTGCACATAACCCGAATCCGTTTTGAAACGGTAGCAGAGCTATAAAATACAAAGCCCCGGTAGAGCCGGGGCTTGCTGTTCATGATACGATTCATCTTCGCCGATGAAGAAAGCTGACAACCACTATGACATCAGTTGAGCTTTGTCGGCGTCTGAGTCTGATTCGTTACCGTCATGTCATACGAACAGAATGATCCGTCGCTGAGTGAGGTTTTGCCAACGCCGTGCAGAACGACCGTAGTGGCGGTTCCCGCCGTCTTTATAGTGTACGTCCCATTGGCATTGTTCGTAAATGCGGTAGAGGCTAAGTCTCCTAATCCTGTCGCGTCTGCCGTAAGGCCAACAAATGAATTTCCACCTCCGCCGAGGGTTACTGGTTTCGCATAATATTGCTGTGCTTTGGCTGCCAATGTCGTCAAGTCTGCGATCACGGCGCTTCGATTTTGGTCGACTGCGTTATCTTGGAACATTGTGATACCGACGGCTACTGCGATACCGACGATAATAACGCCCAAGATGATCAGAAGAAGCTGCTGCTGTCCCATAATTTACTCCTTTTTTTGTAGTTTGATGGTATTTGAGAATGTTAAGTTTTGTTATCTAATTTATATGGTTGGTTTATTCGCATTCATCGTGCCAAACTAATAACGTTGTTATTTCAGCGTATTTTGCTCTCTCCTACGACAGAAAGAAGATTATTACCGAATTTAGGTCATTATTACCGGTTCAATTCGCCCCTTTGCAACCTGGCAAAATGCTGATCAGAAGCATTGTCGAGAATTATTTGGCAATATGGCATTATTGGATGTAGGAAGGAACGTGGATGCCCCATAATAAAATTTAAATGGACTTTCTAAAAACCGTTTCAATACAATGTCCCCATTGCGGGGAAATCATAGAGGTAGTGGTTGATTGTTCAGAACCACGCCAAGATTACATCGAGGACTGCGAAGTTTGCTGCAGGCCGATTGCGATCTCTGTTCGAATGGAAGGAGGCGGCCCGCCACAAGTGATGGTGCGCCGCGAAGACGAATAGTGTTTTCGCATAAAAAAGCTGGCCATAATTGCAGCACCAGCTTTTTCTTTCTTGGACGGAGTTGAAACAGGGATATCAGTATTGCGCTGTTAAATCTCTCTGTTCACCAACGCCTTTTTCAACTGCGAAATATGCCACGTAATGTTGATTTCCTTCGGGCATGCCTCGATACAATTGAAAATCGTGTGGCAGCGCCACACGCCATCCTGAGTGTCGATGATGTCGAGACGCTCGTCTGCGGCTTCATCGCGCGTATCGAAAGTGAAACGGTATGCTTTCAACAGTGAAGCGGGACCGAGATAATTTTCATTCGTCCATAGTGAAGGACACGAAGTCGAACAGCATGCGCACAGGATGCACTTCGCCGATTCGAAAAGTTTCTCCGCGTCTTCGTTGCTTTGCAGGCGTTCTGTCTCCGGAGGGTTTGTCTTAGTGATGAGATACGGTTTCACCAATTCGTATTTCTTATAGAAATCCGTCAGATCGACCACAAGGTCTTTGATCACGGGCATCGAAGGAAGTGGTTCGAGCGTGATAACTTTAGTGCAGTCGAGGACTCCCAACAATATTGAGCATGCCAGCCGGTTTCGCCCATTGATGCGCATTCCATCCGACCCGCAGACACCGTGGGCGCACGAGCGCCGGTACGTAAGTGATCCATCTGCCGACCCTTTGATCTTTTCGAGCACGTCCAGCACACGCCACGATTCATCGACATCGTCAACGACGTACTCTTTATAGTACGGCGTCGTGTCGGTCTCGGGATTATATTTTTGAATGCGAAAAGTTACCTGCATTGGACTATCCTTAGTGTAAGTGAAAAAGTGTCGGATGTCTGTTTTGGGTTCTAATACACTCGCTCTTTCGGTTGAAATTTCGTGATGACGACCGGCTTATAGGTGATTTTCGGTTTTCCCCCGTTGTAATCGATGAAGGTGTGCTTCAGCCATTTCTTGTCATCGCGCTTCGGAAAATCTTCGCGTGCGTGTGCGCCGCGGCTCTCCTGCCGGTTCAGCGCGGAGACGGCTATTGTTTCCGCCGTACCGAGCAAATGCCGAAGTTCGATTGCTTCCATTAACTCCGTATTGAATTTTTTGCCGTGGTCCGCGATTGAAATCTTCTTATAGCGGACTTTCAAATCGTGAATTTCGCCGACAAGCTGCTTCATCATTTTCGCATCGCGGTAGACCGAGCATTTGTCCATCATTTTTTCCTGCATCTCCGTCCGTATGGCTGCGGCGTTTTCACTCCCTTTGCTCGAGAGAATCCCGTCGATCATCTCTCGTGTTTTTCCGTCCGGGTTTTTGGGGAGCGGAGTGAGGTCGGCATTATTGCAGATACTGAGCGATTGCTTTGCCGCCCCGTCTGCCGAAGACGATAATATCGAGCAGGGAATTTGTCCCCAAACGGTTTGCTCCATGCACCGAGACGCACGCGCATTCGCCGGCGGCATAGAATCCGGGGAGAATTTTTCCTTTCGCATCCAGGAAGACGCGTGCATCGTTGTCCGTCGGAATTCCACCCATTGCATAGTGCGCCGTCGGTTGGATCGGAATCGGCTCTTTTAACGGCTCGACGCCAAGATATGTTCTTGCAAATCCCGTAATCTCCGGAATTTTATCGTGGATGACCTGTGCGCCGAGATGCGTGAGGTCGAGATTAACGTAATATGTGCCGTCGCTCCCTTTAATACCTCGGCCTTGTTTGATCTCGGTGTATATTGCGCGCGAAACCATGTCCCGCGGAGCGAGATCTTTTACCGTTGGGGCGTAGCGTTCCATAAATCGTTCGCCGGCATTGTTCCGAAGAATGCCTCCCTCGCCGCGGGCAGCCTCAGAGATGAGGATTCCGAGTTTCCACAATCCTGTTGGATGGAATTGAAAGAATTCCATATCCTCCATCGGAATTCCGCTTTCGTATGCGATGTTGCAGCCGTCGCCGGTACCGATCAATGCGTTCGACGTAATCCGGAATGCCCGGCCATAGCCGCCGGTCGCAAACATCACTGCCTTGGCATGAAATGTATGAATCTCGCCCGTCGCAATCTCCATCGCAACCACGCCGCAGCAAACGCCTTTATTAATGATCAGATCGGTGACAAAAAATTCGCTGTAGAAATGTATTCCCTGCTTTATGCAGCTTTCAAATAACGTGTGAAGCATGACATGCCCGGTTCTGTCCGCGGAATAGCAGGCACGGCGCACAGCGACACGTTTCGAATTCGGGTCGTCAGGATTTTCCGGCCGGGTATGTCCGCCGAATTTTCGCTGTGCAATTTTTCCTTCCGGAGTGCGTGAAAAGGGGAGTCCCATGTGTTCAAGTTCAATGATCGCGCGGATGGCATCGCGGCACATGATTTCGATGGAATCCTGGTCGCCGAGATAGTCGCTCCCTTTGACCGTATCGAACATGTGCCATTCCCATGAATCTTCTTCTTCGTTCGCGAGCGCCGCGCAGACGCCCCCTTGCGCAGTTCCGGTGTGAGAACGGGAAGGGTAGACCTTCGATAAGACGGCGCAACTGCGTCCCTGCGGGATTTCTAATGCTGCACGGAGCCCCGCTCCGCCTGCCCCGACGATAACGACATCAAACGTATGAATCATTGAAAACTCCGATAAAAAAACTCAGGTTCCAGAAATAAACCTCCGAGCAGCTTTTTGTCAACAGCCAACGCTAATACTATACGCTGTGAACTCCCGAAGATCGGTCGAATGAATTAAAACGATAGAATCGTCGCGATGCCCAGACTGACGAATGTGATGCCGGCGAGATAAAGAAGCCCGAGAATGCTCCAACTCAACCAGGTCGGCATTCTGTAATCGCGAAAAATATTCCATGTACCCGAGAGGCCATGATATAAACCAAGAACAACGAAAGAAATTTGCAGAGCCTTATACAGAGGGTTCTGCATTCGAGCAAGCACAGCGTCATATGTGTGGCCAGAGTCGAGATGATAATGCATGAGTATGTAGTGCCCGATAGCGACCACAAAAAGCGCGACTCCTGAAACTCGCTGCAAGTACCATGCCGGTGCCCCCGAACCCCGCGACCCGTAATATTTTGTAGACATAGCGTCGATCCCTTTGGCTTAAAATGTTGTTACTTCACCGCCGCGACGGAGTGAAGCGTATCCTGCGTGAACATGATATAGCCCATGCCGAAAAATAGAATGAGGCCGACAATAACGACGGCATAGTACAATTTTTTGTGGTAGCGCGCCCCCTCCGCCAAATCCACTAACACGATGCGGATGCCGTTTAGCGCGTGGAAGAGAAGAAATGCAAAAAGGAACCACTCAAGAAAAAGAAATATCGGTGTCCGGAAAAGCAGCATCTCGGAATCAAAGGCTTCTTTCCCTTTTTGCAGCGACATCAGCGCGAAGATATGCAGCATAATGTAGCCGGTTAAGACAAGCCCGGTGATGCGGTGCAGTACCCATGCCCAGCTTCCGGAAAATTTGTGATACGCAAGGAGGACTTTTGCCCAACCGCCGGGAGGATAGTTGCTAGACATGAGAATTAAACTCCTATTTGTAGCTGCAAATGATTTGGTGTGATGGCAAGTACTTTCCTGCCGTCATCGCGGATACAATACACATGTAATTAAAACGCTGGTAATGTATGAAACAATAGTCAAAATCTCAACTTTGAACGTTGTCAAGGCTTATTGCCTTGACAACGTTATTCAGGCGAATAAAAATCTCTCAACCTTTGCTTTTTCTTCTTCAATGTATTCTTCTGCAAAATTCTCGTACTCTGTAGACATTTTGAAAAAACTATCGCGTAGATCAGAGTCAATTAAGGTTCCCTGCCGCAATCCAATCCATTCTAAATAATTCGAGAATTGCCATTGCCTCAAAGAAGAAACAAGAAGCGCCGCAACCGGGTTACGATATATGTATCGAATGACTTGAAGAGAGTGTTTGTCGCTAGTGAGATGTTTTGATTTACATTGACCCTGGAAGAGTGTTCCGCTGTGATTATATCGCTTATTGATTGCCCGAGTATATGCATTGAATGTTGTTCTGAGGAAATTACCAATCTTGCCGTTATCTTCCTGCCTTAAAATCAAATGGTAATGATTCGGCATGAGACAGTATGAAACAATAATGACGTTATATTGAGAAGAATATTTTTTGAATAACGAGATAAGATATAAATAGTTTGTGCTGTTAAAAAATATCCTTTCCTTGTGCGCTCCGCGGTTGTAGATGTGGTAAGAGTGGCCGTTACTATGCTTCATTTTGTCCCCCCCCGGTTTTTAGAGCCTTGTCAAGGTTTTAAACCTTGACAAGGCTCAGGCTGCTTTAATTTGTCAGTGCAACGCTTTCGGTGATGAATTTTCGCACAGAGATGACGCTTCCAAGAAGTCCGAGCAACGTTCCTGCTGTTAGAATGATGAGGTAAAAAGTCGGTTCAACGAAGACAATCGCTGCCATATCTCCTCCGAATATTTTTGATGCGTATTCGACGACGAGATAGATGACCCCTGAAGAAAATAGTCCACCGAGGATACCCTGAATAATCCCTTCAACCACGAACGGGAGGCGAATGAACATACGGGTGGCGCCGACGAGTTTCATCGTCGTAATAATTTTCCTCTTTGCATAAATAGCGAGTCGAATGGTGTTGGAGACGAGGAATATTGCCGTAATCAACAGCGCAACGCCGGCAGCAAGGCTTGCAGCCGCGAATAGCTGCGCGCGCCTGTCCAATAATTCGAGGAGTGTTTTTCGATAAATGACATCGTCGACGCCCGGGACAAGTTTTAATTTTGCATAGATAACCTTCGCGCTGTCGGTATTTTTATAATCCCTTTCAAGATATATTTTGAAAGAAGGGGGGAGGGGGTTGAAGTCCAGAATGTTGTGGATGTCTTCCCCGTACTGCTCTTTGAATATTTTCGCCGCTTGTTCCTTTGAGATGTATTTTACCTGGTTGACCCCGGCGATGGCGAGAATTTTTCTCTCGATGATCGGAGAGGTTTCTTCCGCGACAGGTTCCTCGAGGAATGCTTCCATCTCGACCCGGTCGCGGAGCGATTCAACAATCTGGTTCGTGTTGCGGAAGACGATAGTGAAAAGGCCGAGGAGTATGAGCGAGATGGTGATCGTGAAGATCGAAATGACCATAGATAGCCGCGCGCGTTTGAAGCCCGATATCCCTTCTTTGAGAATGTACAAGATGTTCATAATGGCGCGTTGTTCGACGATGTAATCATTGTGGTGCGACGATCTTTCCGGTTTCGTACGACCCGAGGTTCTTAAAGTACCGATGTCAGCTCCTGCAAATGGGTCAATGCGTTGACACACTCCTTCTCTCTTGCATCACCTTCGATATCGAGATAAAACAAGTATTCCCACGGTGAGCCGATGATAGGCCGCGACTCGATCTTGAGGAGGTTAATGTTCCGCAGCGCGAAAACAGAAAGGCATTTAAACAATGCTCCTGGAATATTTTTTGTCGTGAAAATCAACGAAGTTTTTGCATTCTTCTTCGGCTTGACGTGCTTTCTTCCTATGACCAGGAAACGGGTAAAATTTCTATGGTCGCTTTCAATTCCTGCGCGCATGATATTCAACCCGTATTCTGCGGCCGCCTGCAGACTAGCGATGGCAGCGGCATCGCGGCGGCGCTCCTGAGCGATCATTTTTGCCGCCCCCGCGGTGTCGTAGAACGGGTTCACCGATACGTGCTTCAACGACCGCAGAAATTTTTCACACTGTCCGAGCGCCTGCGGATGGGAATATACGGCACGGAGGTCTTTTATGCCTACGCCGGGGAGGGCAAGCAGATTCATTTTGATACGAAGCTTCACTTCCCCGACAATGTAGACGCGGTATTTCCAGAGTAAATCGAAATTTTGATGCACGCTGCCGTGTAACGAGTTTTCAATCGGAACGATCGCGTACGGCGATCGCCTCCGCACAACATCCTCAAAGATCTCGTTGAATGATTCACGCGCGACTGTGTTGCAAGTCTTTCCGAAGTACGCTTTCGCCGCTTGCTCGCTGAATGCGCCGGGCTCGCCCTGATAGGATATTTTTAATCGCGAAGTCAAACGATGTTAATAATTATGATTGAAGAATGATGAATGAAATACGAAAAGCCAAAGGCTAAGAGCTAATGACATTCGTTAATAATTTGACTCGTCGTTCCAACGTGCGATGCGCCACTCATCATTCACGGTCGCCCGCTCGAGCGTCAGGCTTGCATATCCGTCGATAGACACGATATCGGTAGGACTGAAAGTGACTGTCAAATTGAAATTCCTTGTTACGTTGACGGACACATCGACCGTATCGCCTTCTACCGGTATAGAACCGTTCCATACGAGGTCGAGACTCTGCGCGTTTTGGAACAATCCGTTGGTCGTACGCATTTCGTCGTCGCGGCCCCAGGAAACATCAGCGCCGATGTCGTAATCGAGATAGACAAAAATAAAATCGGAACCGATCAATTGTCCGTAAATTGTAGTGTCTTTAAATAGATACGCTTGTTTGAAATTTTGGAAAACCCCGTCGATCGTTTTCTGGTCTCCGAGTACCGATCCGTTCGCTTGACTTGAATTGTCTAACGCGGGCGCGAACGGATTAAGACAGCCGAACTGCGACATCGCACACACAATTATTATCGCCGCCGCCTTCATTGACTGAATTGTCCTTTCAGATCGCTCCAGCTCAACGCTGAAGTGTTCGCTGTTTGCACATCCTCCCACCGGTAAACGACCCACGTGCCGGCGTTCTTATCTGGCAGCATTGAGAATCGGGCATGACCTGTGTATGTTGTGGGGGTAATAAAAACAGTATAATCAGTCTCATACAATGCCGAATCGGATTGGAAAGGCGTAAAAACGACATTTGAAAACGATACGGCAGGCGTAAAGGCAACGCTGACGCTCGCCATTGCTTTTTTGAAATAGTTCAACTCTAAATCTGTTGTCCAGTGTGAAAAGATCGCGGAGTAATTTCCTAGGGCCTGTTGTGTCGGAACATATACATACGTTCTCCCCACAGACGCAGCGTCGGCAAAAATCTTTTCGTAATCGTTGACGTTTTTGTTCGCGAAACACGACTGCAAATTATCGATGAGTATTTGCGGCGTGGTTGCAGGCGGATTCGCCGTGTTTCCCTGGTCGGGGGGCTGGGGAGTGCCCGTTTTGAACAAATCGCACGACGCGGTCATCACCGCAAGAAAAAAACACGCCGGGTAAATATATTTAGAGCGCAATTCGTCCCTCCAATGCACGCGATAATGTCGCCTCGTCCGCGAATTCCAGGTCGCCTCCGATGGGAAGGCCTCGTGCAATGCGCGTTACATTCACTCTCAAGGGCTTGAGCAGACGGGACAGGTACACCGTCGTTGTTTCGCCTTCAACGTTCGGGTTCATCGCAAGAATGATCTCTTCAATATCATCGGTGATGCGCGAAAGGAGTTCCTTTACTTTCAAATCCTCCGGCCCGATATTATCCAGCGGAGACAACGCGCCTCCAAGGACGTGATACAATCCGTAGAACTCATTCGTTTTTTCGAGCGCCATCACGTCGTTTGGTTCCTCAACAACGCAGATGATCCTGCGATTGCGTTTTGCACTTGAACAAATGTTGCACGGATCGCTCTCGGTGATGTTGCTGCAGACCGAACAATACCGCACCTTATCTTTCATGTTGAGTAACGCCCGTGCAAACGCTGCCACTTTTTCGCGCGGCATTTTTAGAATGAACAATGCGAGCCGCAAGGCCGTTTTCTTCCCGATGCCTGGCAGATGAGCGAATTCTTCAACAAGTTGTTCGACCGATTCCGATGTGTAGCGCATTACATTCCCGGAAGATTAAGCCCCGGAATATTCGGCAGCATTCCGCCCGTCGCTTTAGCCATTTCGGATTGCGCAAGCTTGTTCGATTCTTCCAGTGCTTTATTCACGGCCGCAACGATCAAATCTTCAAGCATGTCGCTTTCCAGGGGGTTGATGACTTCTTTTTCAATAGTGATCTTGAGTATCTGCTGCTTCCCGTTGGCTGTTACCTTCACCATGCCCCCGCCCGATTCTGCGGCGACGGTTTTCTGTTCCAGATCTGCTTGTACCTGAGCCATTTTCTCCTGCATCTTCTGTACTTGTTTGAGCATCCCCTGCATATTGCCCCCTATTCCCGGAAAACCTTTCATATCGTCCACCTTTAATAAATAATGCTGGTTGGAAAAATTCCATCCCTGCTTATCCATCCCATATCCTCTGTCATCCAAACATTTCCTGTTCGACCTCCTGGAAAATAATATGCCCGATCGTGATGTGTCCTTCCTGGATTCTCTGCGTATCGTTCGACGGGACGATGATTGCGAGGTCGACAAGTGCTTTCGACGATCCTCCATCCTTGCCGAGGAAGCCGATTGTCGCTATTTTCTTTTCCCGCGCTTTTTTGAACGCATTGTTCACGCTTGCCGAGTTGCCGCTTGTGCTGATGCCGATGAGGACGTCCCCTTCATTTCCAAGCGCTTCTACCGAACGCGCAAAGACCGCGTCGTAGCCAAGGTCATTTGCCCCGGCGGTAAGCGCCGATGAATCGGCGGTGAGGGCAATGGCTGGAAGCCCGGGCCGCTTAATGCCGGGTGAAAGGCGTATGACGAATTCCGTCGCAAGATGCTGGGCATCTGCTGCGCTGCCGCCGTTGCCGCAGAGGAGAATTTTCTTTTTGTTATTAAATGCAGCCACGATGATATCAATGGCTTTCGAAATATCGGCATTGCATTGCTCGGCAATTTTCAGCTTTGTTTCAGCGCTGGCTTTCAGAGAATCCTGTATAAAACTCTGACGATAGACGAGCGTGAGTGGAAGATGGGCCATAGTAATTCTTTCTGCGTTTCTCAGGGTAGATGATCTCAGCGAACGTGAATTGCTGAAGCAAACTCCTGTATGAGATTCTTTGAGCCGTTCCGCTCCAGGACATTTCCTGTAACCACAAACTGTGCTCCGGCTTTTACCTTCTTGTGTGCATCTTCCGCTGTACAGATTCCACCGCCGACGATAAGAGGAACGGAGCAGGTACTGCGAAACTGCGGTGATCATTTCATCGGGAACAGATTGCTCGGCTCCGCTGCCGGCTTCAAGGTAGAGGAGTTTAAAGCCGATATACTCCGCGGCAAGTGCGTGGGCAACGGCAATGTCCGGCTTGTTGCGCGGCAGGGGCTTGGTGTTGCTCATGAATTCCGCCGACGTCGTCCTGCCCGATTCCACGAGCATGTATGCCGTGGAAATTGCTTCAAGGTTCATTCTTTTGATGATCGGTGCCGCCGTTACCTGGCTTCCGATAATATGTTCGGCGTTCCGCCCGCTTAAAAGTGACAAATACAAAATAGCGTCGGCCTCTTTTGAAATTTGCTGGACGCTTCCGGGAAAAATCACAACCGGCACGCTGGTATTTTTTTTGATGGTCTTGATGCAATCTTCAAATGTATCGGCAAGGACCAAACTTCCGCCGACGAGGAATCCGTCTACACCGGCATCTGTCGCTTGTTCAATAAATTTTGAAAAATTACTTCCGTCGATTTTATCGGGATCGACCAAAACGAGATACCCGGCTCCTTTGGCTTTGGCGGCTGTAATTAAAGTTTGATAAACGGACATTTGATTATCTCTATTTCATGTAGAAAATAACAACTCGACCATTAACACTTTTAACTTTTCACTTTTAACTGCCTATATCATTCCCTCAACTACCGCCGCTACACTTCTTAATGCCTCGTCAAGCTTCGCGACATCTTTACCGCCTGCCGTCGCGAGGTGCGGCTTTCCGCCTCCGCCTCCTCCGATAATCTTTGCGACCGCGCCGACGATCTTGCCCGCTTGTATGTTTTTTGTCTTTATTAGATCGTCGCTCACAACGCAGACCAGCGCCACTTTATCATCGATGACAGATGCTAACAGGCCGACCCCGCTGCCGATCTTTGAGCGAAGCGTGTCGCCGATCGATTTCAGCGTGTCCATGTCTGCAGCTGCCACTTTTGACGTGACAAGTTTGAATCCGTTGACCGCTGTTGCTTTCAGAATGAGCGTTTCGATATCGGACGAGGCCGATTTCAGATTGTATTTTGCGAGCTCTTTCTCGAAAGTTTTTTTCTTTTCTGCAAGCATTAATATATAATCTTCCAATTTCCGGGAGCGCTGATGAAGCTCGGAAAATTCTTTGGAGAGTGTCGCGGCAACGATTGTCGAGGGTGCGTCCGGGACTTGCTCCATCTTCCGCAGTTCGATATCAAGATTGAGCGTCTCTTCTTTAGACAAGGGGGAAGAGCCTTTGCTTAATTGAAGGATATCTTTCTGCAGAGATTGAATTTCATCGATGAGCTGGTATCCGCGCTCCACGAGTTCTTTGTAGGTCTTGTTTTCGTTCTTAAGAAATTCAACCGCGTACTCGTGCGTGATCGCTTCGATGCGTCGCACGCCGCTTGCACTGCTTGATTCTGCCCTGATCTTGAAGAAGCCGATGTCGCCCGTATTCTTTACGTGCGTGCCTCCGCAGAATTCTTTGCTGAAATCGCCGAATTGAACCACGTTTACTTTATCACCGTATTTGTCGCCAAAAAACATCAACGCCCCCATTTTCTGGGCTTCTTCGAACGGAATGTTGCGCCAATGCTGAAGCTGGATGTTCTCAGCGATCTTCTCGTTGACAATGTTCTCGATTTCTGCAAGTTCCTGTTCGTTCACTTTTGAAAAGTGAGCAAAGTCGAAACGTAAATGTTCCGGTGCGACCAGCGATCCTGCCTGGTGAACATGCGTGCCGAGCACTTTCCGTAATGCTGCGTGAACGAGATGTGTTGCCGTGTGGTTGCGCATGATGGAAAGGCGGCGCGGTTTATTGACGGTGGCAACTAAATTTTCTCCTTCTGGTATCAATTCTGAGGGCGCAACAATGTGCCATATCTGAGGGCCGAATCTTTGAGTATCAACGACCTTTAAAATCACATTTCGATATTTAAGTTCACCGTTGTCGCCAACCTGGCCTCCGGACTCAGCATAAAAGGGAGTTTTATCAAGAATTACTACTTCTGAACCATCCTCGTTCCGAGAGACGCCAGAGGTATTTGTTGCGATTTCTAATTCGTCGTAACCAACGAAAACTGAATCAGAAAAAGAAAAATCCCTTACATAGAATGCCGATTTGCCGACGTCTCTCGATTTTCGAGATCTATTTCTTTGCTCATCCATGAGAATCTCAAAACTACCTTCATCGACTCCCATCCCTCTTTCTTTTGCAATCAGTACGGTTAGATCGATTGGAAATCCGAACGTATCGTACAGTTTAAAAGCATCTTCTCCACTTATAACTTTTAACTTTAAACTGTCGGCTCTCTTCGCTGCCTGCTCAAAAATCTCCAATCCTCTATCGAGCGTCTGGTTAAATCCTTCTTCCTCAGCTTTGATAACCCGCTGAATGTGTTCCTGCTGCTCTTTTATCTCTGGGAAAACATGCGACATTGTCTGCACGAGTGTGTCGACTAACTTGAAAAGGAAGGGTTCGTGCAGGCCGAGATTTCGTCCGAAGCGCGCAGCGCGCCTGAGAATTCTTCGCAATACATACCCGCGCCCTTCGTTGGAAGGAATGGCACCATCGGCGATTGCGAAAGTTAACGCGCGGATATGGTCTGCAATAACCCGCATGGCAATATCGGTCTCGTCGTTGTGGCCGTACGGCTTTCCGGAAATCTCGGAAATTTTTTTGATAAGCGGAGTGAAAACATCCGAATCATAATTCGATGCGGGACGCTTGAAATTACTTTTCATCGCATCCATCACCGCGCAGACACGCTCGAATCCCATGCCAGTGTCGACATGTTTCATCGGAAGGTTCTCGAGTTCCCCTTTCACGGTACGATTGTTCTGGATGAAGACGAGGTTCCAGATTTCGATCACCTGAGGAGAGCCGGCATTGACAAGCGAAGCAGTTACACTGCCGTCAGCGGTTAAGTCTATATGAATCTCTGAACAGGGACCGCATGGGCCGGTTTCTCCCATTTCCCAGAAATTATCTTTTTCTCCAAATTTTAAAATGTGCGACGGGTTGATGTCGGTAACTTCTTTCCACAGTTCAAACGCTTCGTCGTCAGTTGTAAATACTGTTGCCCACAAACGCTCTTTGGGAAGTTTCCACACACCGGTCAACAATTCCCATGCCCACGCGATCGCTTCCTTTTTGTAATAATCGCCGAACGACCAGTTGCCGAGCATCTCGAAAAACGTGTGGTGGTACGTGTCGCGGCCCACTTCTTCGAGGTCGTTGTGCTTTCCGCTCACACGGATGCATTTTTGCGTGTCGGCCACGCGTGTGTAATCGCTTTTGCGGGTTCCGAGGAAAATTTCTTTGAACTGATTCATTCCGGCGTTCGTGAAGAGGAGCGTAGGGTCGCCGTGCGGTATCACCGGCGCGCTCGGAATTATGCGGTGATGTTTCGACGCAAAGAAATCGAGAAACGATTGTCGAATTTCAGGTGAAGTCATTGGCGGTTATGGCTTTTCTTCCAGTGATCCATTGATCTTTTTCAGGAGTTCTTCAGTTTCCTGGACGTCTTCCTTGTTCTTCTTCCCGGTTTCAATTGCAGTCTCTGCATAGAGTTTTGCCTTTTTCATGTCGCCGCTTTTGTAGAGGAGCGCCGCGTACGTATCGAGCAGCATATACTTTTGGCTTTTTTCTACGACTTCGCTCATCCACTTCGTCGCGCGGGCAACGACTTCTTTGTCGTCGCATTGCTGGTAAACCATCCAGCTACAGTTGTTCATCACATTCTCATCAAGCCCGCTGCCATAGTTCTTTGCGCTGTCAAGAAGATTGGCGAATGATT
>CAWJKX010000194.1:0-8061 GCA_963843065.1 uncultured Bacteroidota bacterium | reverse complement strand
AGACTCTACCAGTTGTGCAGTATATTCGGTGTCCAGCCATGGAATAATTTTGAGAGATTGAATGCTATGCGTGAGAAAAGTCGCAAGCGGTCCGCGGAACCAATTCCTGAGCGGCACATTAAAACCATGCTTTTTTCGATATACGATATTCTTCGGCAAATATCCTTCCGCTACCTTTCGCAACAGCCGTTTCCCTTGAAAGCCTTGAACCTTCAAACCTGCAGGGAGTTGATTCACATACGAAAAGAGGTCATTCTCAAGAAATGGCACCCGGCCTTCCAGGGCAAACCGCATCATCATCTTATCTGCTTTCATCAATATATCATCGGGCAGCCAGTATCGCATATCGTCTCGCAGCCATTTATTTAAGCCGGCATCATTATTCCGAGGCATGTTCAGATAAAAATCGTTTGGAGTATCAGGACCACGGAGAAATTTTCGGGCTTCCTCATTAGAGAACACCGATGCATATTCTTGCCTTCTTTCATACATTGACGGCGCTCCCGCAGCACGGAAGAGGCGTTGTAAGTTATACGACTTCCGATGAATACCCGTTGTTTGGATGGCCTTTATACAGACCTTGAACAAACCGTTCGAGACAAAATCATCAAGAAAATACTGTTTATATCCTCCAAACAATTCATCCGCTCCTTCACCATTCAATACGACCTTAATGTGTTTCGACGTTTCCTTTGAGAGAAGATACGTCGGGAGCACGGCAGGATCGCCCATCGGTTCATCCAGATGGTACACAACATCAGCGATCATTTCTTCCCCCATTTCCGGCTTGATAGCAAATTCGTGATGGTGCGTACGAAGATACTTTGCGACCTGGCGGGAGAACACTCTTTCATCTTCTCGAGGCGAGTTATCAAATACAATAGAGAAGGTGTTTATGTTCGGTACCATCTTCGATGCAATTGCTGCGAGGACGCTCGAGTCTAAGCCTCCCGAGAGAAACACTCCCACTGGTACATCTGCAATAAGATGCATCCTAATGGATGCTTCCAACAATTTGCGCGTTTTATCGACCGGGGCGGCTTTGTCAGCATCCTGCACATTGTCCGTTTCTATGTCCCAGTACTTCTCTATTTGAATTTCATTGTTCATTGCCGTTAGAAAATGCCCGGGCTGAAGTTTTTTCACTTCCCTGTAAATGGTGTGCGGCGAGGGGATATATTGAAACCGAAAATATGCAAAGAGCGCTTCTTCGTCTATAGTAAGTTTTAAGTCAGGGATCTCATAAAATGCTTTTATTTCGGAAGAAAAATACAATCGATTGCCGCTCTGAAGGTAGTATAACGGCTTTATACCAAACCGATCCCGTGCAATCCATAAGCGGTGTTCTTTGCTGTCGTAAATGGCAAATGCAAACATCCCGTCGAGATCGGATAGGCCACGGGTGCCAAATTCTATGAAATACTTCAAAATGACTTCTGTATCGCCGGTTGAACGAAAACGGTATCCTCGCGATACAAGAGACTCTTTCAGCTTTCCAAAATTGTAGACCTCGCCGTTATAGATAATCACATAACGATTCTCATCGTCGTACATCGGCTGATTACCGCTCTCACTCAAATCAATAATTGATAATCGCTGGTGAGCAAGCCCGGCGTTTGGAAACTGGACGAAGCCGTGTGCATCCGGACCTCGATGACGGATGCGATTCGCCATACGCCGGAGCATCTCTTCATTATTGACGTTTAAAAATCCAACAATCCCACACATTGGTTTTATCCCTTTAATGATTTGAGACTTCTGAAAAATTCCTAAGGAATGTCATTCTGAGGAGCGTAGCGACGAAGAATCTAGTTTTTCTTCTCAAATTGAACGACTAGATTCTTCTCCCGCCGGCTTGCGGCGGGATCAGAATGACATTTGAATACCAATTTTTCAGATGTCTCGATTTATTTCATTTTCATCAATGGCAAGTTACTTCCTGAATTTTATCCCACACCATTTCGACAGATATTGTGTTGATACATGCATCATCCCATTTTTTGAATCTACCATAACGGTATGTTCCGGATTCAGAACTCGCGGCAATGACTACGTTATTCATTTGATGATAGGGGCCGCATCGTTGAGGCCGTGTGATGCCAAACAACCCTATCACTTTTACACCTATGAAATCCGCAAGATGCATCAATGCTGAATCATTTGTTACAAGAAGGTCGACATTCTTCATGAGCGCGGTCGATTCTATCAGATCAGTAATTCCGGCAAAATTACTTGCCGATCCATCGGGCAATCGATCCACAATGCTATCACAAATTATGGTATCGTTACTCCCGCCCAGCAAAAGTATATGTTTCCCTTGTTTCGTCAAACGTAATGCGAGTTCAATCCATTTTTCAATGTGCCATCGCTTGAATGATCGATCTGAACCCGGCGCTAGAGCGACGACGGAATTCCCCGGCATTTTCCCGTTATGCTTCCTGATAACATTTTCGCTTGAAGGAAGAGAAAGGATTATATTCTTGATTTCTTTCGTTGGTTCTAAAACGAGGGCAAACATTTCCTTATATCGTTCGACTTCATGCACATCCCTGTATCTGAACATTGGGAGCGTTTCCGTAAGAAAAATATTCCGTTTAGATTTATCGCAGCAAGAATAAATTTCCGGTACGCCTGCAATGCGGCCTAAGATAGCAAACAACGCAACAGGAAGTTCCTTATAATCGAATATGATAGCTTTCTTGCAATCATACTTTTTTAGAAACACAATAATTTGATAGCACGTTAGTAAATAATATTTGAGGTCAATAAGAACTCTAGATTTCTTCTTCCTTTCGATCGTAAATAAAAAAGAATTGGGAAATATATTCTTGAGTAACGGGGTTGAATCCGACTTACATATCCATCCGATCGAAAATTCATCATAGCGAAAACTTCTTAGAGCGGAAAGAGCCATCACATTGTCTCCAATACCTAAGAAGGAAATAAACACAATATTTTTTAGCGGATCATTAACCGTAGTCGATTTCCCTTGTCAACGCAGCTTCAGTTATTATTTCATCTCCTAATCCCATGTACGGTCATTCTGAGGAGCGTAGCGACGAAGAATCCTTCTTTTTCTTTCTGAATGACTTGAACCTATCTCAAAAATGGTCCTGCGTTAGCCCTTCGACGCTCCCGACTTCGTCGGGATTGCTCAGGGTGAACAAATGGCCCGTTCATCCTGAGTAAGCGAACGGAGTGAGCGCATCGTCAACGACCCGATGGGTCGTCGACCCGTCGGGAAGGATCAAGTGACGTGTTTTTGAGATGGCTTCTATAAGTTTCATTGTTCTCGAGAATATGCTTTTTCAAGCGCCGTGTATTCAACCTTCAGATTTAGAACGTACTAATTTTACCGCTATCACACACTATTAAGAATATCTGCCATCACACGTGCCGAACGGGACCATTGAAACTCCTTGACCCTGTCGAATCCCTTAGTGATCATTGTCGCAGAGACCCCCCTGTCCAAAAGCACGCTTGCGAGACATAGTGCAATATCTTCGGGATCTCGCGGATTAAAAAGCTTCCCGGCATTTCCCACAACCTCTGCCATTGCCCCAATATTCGATGTAACGACCGGAACACCGCTCGCCATCGCTTCAATCAAAGGAATACCAAATCCCTCATACAACGAAGGAAGGATGAAGACATCCGACGCCGTCATGAGGCGCTCGTACTGTTCACGATCAGCATACCCTGTTATCTTCACATGTTCTTTGAGGCCTAATGCCTCGATCCGTTCTTCGATGATACGGGTTCTCTTCTCTTTCTTTCCCACAGGTACAAGGGTTGCATCCTCAATGCCATGAATGTCGAACAAGCGCTTGAATGCCGTCAAGAGGTTTTCAATGTTCTTGTATGCAAGATGATTTCCGGCATACGTCACCATTTTCCCTTGAATCGAAAATGCTTTTCTAATTTCTTCTTTGGCAGAATTTGTGCTTAGTTCAAACCCCGAGACACATGGGTACACAACATGAATTTTCGCCGGGTCCGCTCCATAGAAGCGTACAAGATCATTTTTTGAGGCTTTTGAGATTGTAACAATAATATCCGCTTTGTTGAGTGTATGAGGCATCAAATAGTGGAGAATGCGCCTTGTTTTAGGTTCAAATTCGCCGGGAACGTGAAGATACATGACGTCGTAGACCACGACAATTTTTCGTGTCGATGGTAACAATGGTACTAAGGGCAACATCGATTCCGTAAAAATCATTACATCCGGGTGCGCTTTTTTTACTGCAAACGGAAGAATACATTGGCTCCAAGCTGTGTAGGAAGTTAGTGCTATTGTGGGCCAAAGCGTTACACTATGCGTACCCCATTCGGGTTTGCGCAGAGTATTTTGCGGATAAAATGTTGTAAATAAAAAATTATCGTTTTGTTCTAAAAGAGATCCTATGATGCCGTGAATATAAACTTCTTTACCGGTATAAAGCGGCCGAGTAAGCCCAAAGCAATCAACGCCGATTGTTTTCACTAGTTCAAAAATTGGGTAAGGCTATTCGAAGTTGAGCGTGCATTTTCGTGTGAACAACTATTTTCGCCGCCATTCTTATGCATTGGATTCATGGAAAATTATTTGATGCTATTCTTGAGGATTTCAATGAAGAAACATTGGCCGCTCAGTACATTGGGAATACTAAAGATAGCATTATTTTCCTTTACGGGAATCTTTACTGTAAAGGCATTTTTAAAATCCAATATTGTCGATTCATCTCCGGATGGAATCGTAATGAAAGCTACACCAACCGAATCATGTTTTTCCCCATTAGACAAATTCCCATCCGCTCCGAATATTCCTTGCAATTGAAACGCAACATCTTTAGGTGCAGAAGAACTCCCTTTGGGAACGACATACGAAAATAGTATATTCCCATGGGTAAGATTATCTTTGGATGAATTTGCAAGAACGGCTGCATTAGGATCGTTTGAATTGCTTTGCACTCTCCTGTTTACTCCTTCGGAGTAGTATTTATACATCCACCACGTACCGGTAGGCTTGCCGTCTGCGGGACTTAATAATCCATTCATACTATTGTTCCAACAATTCGACACTCCGTTTTTTTCATCCCAGCATGCTTTGCACGCCCCGTCAACGCCGCTCTTTTCTAAATAATAAAGATACCGAAACAGGTTTGCCGGGCTGTGTTGTTCCCGCTGGGTAGAATATTCATTAATATATATCTCCGTTATATTTTGTTTCGCATACAACGGGTTATATTGAAAATCATTTCTTATTTTTTTAACGCGTTCAGCGAGAGGCGTTATACTATCCCATTCATCCCATTCATGCCAGCTGATAAAATTCACTTCACAATTATTGACTCTGCAATACTCCAGGAATTCTTTGATAAAATCGTATTTAAAGCCGGAAGTACTCGGCCCCCCAATTTTGACTTTCGGGCCTAATTGTTCTCTCAGTATTCTATATGTTCTGCAATATGTTTCAAATAATTCTGCATGGGTGCCTTTCCAGGATTGCTCAGTGTTAGGTTCATTCCAAAAATCTATCGATATTTTAGCGGGATCGTCCGCCGATAATATTTTTGCAGTCTTTGTAACGTATTGATCCCATGCTTGATAATTATCATACGGGGCGATCCAATTCTTTTGTTTGGGAACCTCCCACAAATCCGACAAGACGAATTGAGCCTGCGCGCTGAAGTTAATAATTCGACCGCACAAATCCGGAAATATTGTCCGCCATAATTTCGGCTGCACGCTTCGGATGGTATCGTCCGAATGGTTTTTATCCGAAAAACTCAATAAAAATCCGGAAACCGATTTTACGCCGTCGATTCCTCTGGAAAAATCTACACTAATCGCAATAGTATCACCCGGTGACAGCAATACTTCGGCGCTAAACATATTTACGTGTCCCGCCGCCAAGAAAATAAAGAAAAGGAATATTTTTTTCATTGACTCTACTCCTGAATGTTATGATCGATCATGTATCGAGGACGGATTGATAGATATTTATTTTTGAGCTGCAATAAATATTGTTGGTGAAAAATTTCTGTTTGTGATTTTGTGAATAAATCCATATAAATAATATTTGGTTGTAGATCTAAAATTTGGCGTTGGGAAGTAATCATCACTACCAACTTCAAGAATATGGAATCCAACAGATTGCAATAACTTTATCATAGCCTCATTAGTGAATTGAGATAAATGAATCTCATCTCCTACTTTTAACTTAGGAAATACTTGTTCCATGTTTTGTTGATGGAATATCTTTTTCAAAGATTTTGCGTTGGCGTTTGGAACTGCTACAATTAAATATCCGCCTTTTTTTAATATTTTATAGAATTCTGTTGTGAGTAATTTTGGTGATACCACGTGTTCAACTACGTGCCAAGCTGTAATAACATCAAAATAATTTGAGAAATTATCGTTAAAGTAATAATTTGTGTCAAATAGATTTATATTGTATTGTTTTAAGGCAAGCTTCTTTGCCGATTCTGAAAGTTCGGTCCCATAAATTTGATGCCCCTTTGATTTTACTAATTGCAGGAATGTCCCGAGGCCAGCACTAAAATCAAAAACAGTTGATGAGCTTTTCAAATATTTTTTTATCCTATTAAATCGTTTCTCCCACATTTTTAACCGCCCCTCATTCTCGCTAATCCAATTATCATAAAAGCTTGAATCTGAATAAGAAGATTTAATCTCATCTATACTTGGACGAGGGCTTACAAAAAGAAACTGACAATCTGAACATTTGACGATATCTCCATCCTTATAGTATGTGCCGATATTCTTTGAACCACATATATCACAAATATCTACTATTTCAAATTTCTTAAAGTGTTCCATAGAATATCCTTATCTTATTGCTAAAAATTTAAAACCTTGTTATACACTTCAATTGTTTCTTTGGTCATTTTATCTATCGAAAATTCTATCGAACGATCATAGCCTTTTACCGATAGTTCCTGCCGAAGTTTTTCATCCTGCGCAATCTTCACTATCCCTTGGGCAATATCATCTTCCTGGTATGGATCGACTAACACTGCACAACCGTCGGCAATCTCTTTTAAAGAAGAATTATTCGAGCATAACACGGGAGTTTGACATGAAAAAGCTTCTAATACAGGCAATCCAAATCCTTCATACAGCGATGGAAAAAGTAATGCCGTTGTCAGAGTGTAGAGGCATGCGAGATCCTGCGTTTCAACAAATGAGAGAAAGTGAACTCTCTGCCGTATCCCCAAGGATTGCAATTGGTGGTGTAATGTACTAATCCATTGAGGGTACCATTGTCCAACCAGGACTAAATCCTCTTCCACTGAACTTGCAATTTTGCCAAAGGCATTCACCAGGCGAATAACATTTTTTCGAAAATCAGCACCTCCAACGTATAAAAAATACTTCGACGGCAAAAAATGTTTTTCCTTTACACGTTCCAGCAACTCTTCGTTCTGAATACGTTGAAATGAGTCTTTATCTATCCCAAGGTGAATTGTTGTGATCCGATCTTCATTGATGCCGAGATGCTGCATACAATCTTGTCTGGTTTGTTCAGAGATAGCAATGATATGATCCGCTTTTTTTAAATTATTGAGATAATATTTGTAGGATAATTTTGCGTTGAAGAATTTATCTTTCAAATAAAGATCGTAGAACAACAAAGGTATAAGATCATATGCTGTCGCAATCGTTTTAAAATGTTTCGAGATCAGCATATTGTTCGGATGTGTTGAATGAAACAACCGAATGCCTTTTGTCAGGAGAAACGGTTTCACGAATGCTGCACTTGCCAACCATAACAATCGATCGGGGCAGCGGCTCAGAGGTATTGCCCATTCAGGATAAGGTGCTCTCGTGGTGCTCTTTTTGAAACGCAAAAATGCAAAATCTTGTCCCGATACCTTGCTTTCTTGAATCCCTTTCAGAAGGCTATAGGCATAAATTCCTATCCCCCTTTTACTGGCGTCAATATCTAAGGAAGTTGCATCGATACATATTTGTGTTTTGGGATCTCTCGTCAAACTTTCCCCTTCTCTGTTTCAATTTTCTGGAGAGTACAGTAAGAAAATCCGGTCAGCAAACTCC
>CAWJKX010000193.1:0-9048 GCA_963843065.1 uncultured Bacteroidota bacterium | reverse complement strand
AAATGCGTTGAAATCCCTTAATAACAGTATCCTTAATAGAGAGCAAATAGCTTAGAGCAGCGTCGTGTTCATTTGGAATGAGGCCGTCGAGGATCGCTTCTTCAATTTTTGATTTCAGGATGCCCACAAGCTCTCCCGGCTCCAAACTGCAGACTTGCATAATCTCATCTCCCCGAACAGGCGGTTGGAATGCCCGCAATCGGTCTTTTTCTTCCACCTCCTTCATCTTTGCATACACGCGGTCATAATTCGTCGTATATTCCCGGACAAGCTTTGGATTCTTCGATGTGATGTCTGCCCGGCAAAGGATCATCAAATCATCAATCATATCTCCTGCATCGAAGAGAAGTCTGCGGACGGCGGAATCAGTCACCTCTTCATCGACGAGTGCCATCGGGCGAAGATGAAGCCGGACCAATTTTTCGACGTAAGGAATTTTATCGAACGGAAGTTTGAGTTTTTTAAAGATGTGCTTCACCATTCGCGCTCCCAGTTCCTCGTGCCCGTAGAACGTCCATCCAATTCCCTCGCGAAATTGCTTCGTCCTCGGTTTTGCAATGTCGTGAACAAGAGCGGTCAAGCGAAGGTAAACGTTTTCCGTCATCGTCGAGATATTATCGACTACAACGCAGGTATGAAGGAAAACGTCTTTATGATGATGGTCGTCTCTCTGGTCGACGCCGGAAAGTTCGGCGATCTCGGGAAAGACGATGCTCATGACGCCCGTGTCGAACATGAGCCGCAGGCCGACGGACGGCTTTGAGCTCGCGAGAATTTTCATAAACTCATCGGTGATCCGCTCCTGCGCAATGATGGCCAGCCGTTCTTTCATCGCTATGATTGCATCGAGCGTCTCTTTCTCGAGGGAAAAATCAAGCTGAGATGCGAACCTTATCGCCCGCATGATGCGCAGCGGGTCGTCAGTGAATGTTCTTGAAGATTCGAGCGGCGTGCGGAGTATTTTTGCTTCGAGGTCGGATGACCCTTGAAACGGATCCGTAACCTCCCCCCATGAAGCAGAATTCAGCGACGCAGCCAGAGCGTTGACGGTAAAGTCCCTGCGGGAAAGATCGTCGTGAAGCGAACCGGCTTCAACGACGGGATTGCGGGAATCTTTCGAATAACTTTCTTTCCGCGCACCGACAAATTCGACCTTCAACGGACCATAACGCATCATGGCGGTGCCGAACTTCTCGTACGTCGCTATGGATTGCTTGCCAAACTCCTCTGCCGCACGTTTCGCAAATTCTACTCCGTCGCCGATCACCACCACATCGACATCCTGCGGATCTTTGCCGAGTAATGTATCCCGCACATAGCCCCCCACAACGTACACTTCGGTATGCAATGTATCCGCGAGCCGGCCTATCGACCGAAGCTCCGGAGATTGAATTTCTATATGTCGTTTCTTTTCCGCTCATGCAAGCATCAAACGCTAAACTTCTGCACTTGAATCGAGTTCAAAATTCTTTGCGCTACGTCGAGAGCAAGCCGTCCGTCGACCCCGGAAACTGCCGGCTGCTTCTTCTCCCGAACCGACGCCACAAACGACTCCAGTTCGTATTTCAGTGCGTTGACATCTTTCACTTCCGGCTGCTCATACACGATGTTCCGTTTCTTTTTTCCTTCGCCTATTTGTCCGAGAAGCATTGTCGTCTGCCCTGTACTTTCGCCTTCCTCGACCAGGCGAAACACTTCAGCAAGCCCTTGCAAAAAGTCGATCGAAATGTATCCGTTGTGCTGGAACATTCTCATCTTCCGCATTTTATTCTGAGAAATCCTGCTTGCGGTGACGTTTGCAACGCATCCGTTTTCAAACTGAAGCCTCGCATTCGCGATGTCGACCGATTCGGATACGACGGCAACGCCGTTTGCATCGATGCGTGAGACCGGCGACCGCACGAGGCTTAAAATGACATCGATATCATGAATCATCAAATCGAGAACGACAGCAACGTCGGTACCGCGCGGGTTGAACTGCGCCAGCCGGTGCGATTCGATGAACATCGGCCTGAGATCGTACGACTCAAGGGCGAGAATCGCCGGGTTGAAGCGTTCAATATGCCCGACCTGGATGATACAGCCCTTTGCTTCGGCGAGCGCGATCAATTCGTCAGCCTCGCCGACCGTTTGCGTTATCGGCTTTTCGATGAGCACATGCACGCCGGCGTTCAATGCGCGTTTCGCAACTTCGAAGTGCTGCGATGTTATCGTTGACACGCTTACGGCATCGACATTTGCCAGAAGGTCATCCAGGCTTGAAAAAGATTTCGCATCGGGGTAGTAAGAAACAGCCGCTTCACATTTTGCTTTGTCAGTATCGAAAGCACCGACAAACGAGGCGGCTGAAATTTCCGAATACATTTTTGCGTGAAGCGACCCCAGATGGCCTGTTCCAACAACCCCGGTTCTCAGTCGCTGTCCTTGGTCCGTAGCCCGTAGTGCTTGGTCATTTGCCATAGTTTGTACTTTAGAGTCAATAATGCAAGGTTAATTGTTGATTGATCATTGTTCATTGCAGGAGCGTTTGTTCTATCCACGTGCGAAATTCGCCGACACTGTGAAACAGAAAATCCGTCTTTGCCTTCATCACCATCTCTTTGCCGTACGAGTCCCACACGACGGAAGCGATAGGCACTCCGCATTCGCGGGCTGCCGTGATGTCGGCGACCGCATCTCCAACCATCAAGACTTCATCGGGCCGAAGCGAGTACCGCTGCAATATTTTTCTGATCCCGTCCCCGGACGGCTTAAAATGGTCGACATCATCACCCGTTATCACAATGTCGAAGTATTGGTTGATGCCGAATTCATGGAGAGTAATTTCCGTCGTGCGACGTCCCTTGCCGGTAAAAAGAGCAACGAGAATACCATTACTCTTTACAAATTCCAGCAACTCTTTGATGCCTGGATAGAGCGACGCCAAGTCGTTATGATGATTCTGATAAAAATGATAATACTCGTTCATTGCGCTATCGATGTGCTGCGAGCCGATCATGTTTTCAACTGCTTCCTCTTCCGGAGGTCCGAAGAGCGCAACGATCTCTTTCGGCGTCAACCGTTTGTTAATGTATTTCTCGGCAATATGGTTGAACGATTCAAATATGAGCTGATTCGTTTGCGTCAATGTGCCGTCCATGTCGAAGATGACGCATTGTAGACGATGAGAGGAATTTGATCGGTTCACAGTGTGGGTTCTTTGGTCCTTAGTCCTGTCGTTGAACTATTCACTCCTTCGACGGCTCGGCATGGATGTTGATTTCTTTGATGCGCGGGAACACTACCATGATTTTATTTTCCAGCGCTGTAGAGATTGTATGAACATCCTCGAGCGAAAGCTTCTTATCGACAATGCACTTCATTGCCACGCGGTATTTTCCTTTCACGTCAAGGACAGAAAGAATGCTGCATGCCTGGATGCACTGCTGCGATTGCGCAAGTTCCGTGATTTTTTCAATAAGCTCCTGCGACGTCCGGGTGATGTCTACCGATTCAACAACCCTTTCCTGCGAATTTTCTATATGGACAACGACAGACGCGACGTTCGGAATTTCGCTCTTGATACGCGACTCTATTTCATCAACCATTGTATGCGCACGAACAAATTCGTGCTGCTGTTCGAATTCGAGGTGAAACTCAACTTGATATTTCCCGTCGACCTGAAAGGCCTGCACGTCGTGTGCACTGAGCCCGCTCTTTGACATCATCAACTTTACTTTGTCCACAATAGTTTCGTCCGATGTCTCGGTCGGCTCGGGATGGATAATAATATCTGCATTGGGCAGAATTTTCTGAATTTCGTTCTCAACGATGTGAACAAGATCATTTGCCGCCTCAAAAGGAAGTGTGCGTTTCAGGTGCAGCGTCAGGTCGACAAATGTTTTTGGACCCGAATTCCTCACGCGAACATTCCCCACGCTCTGTACTCCCTCCAATCCTAATGCAATGCGTTTCACTTTTTCTTCGATGCCAGCCGGCGCACGATCGAGAAGTTCATCAATGGTTCGTTTGCCGAGCGAAAACGAGACACCGATGACGATGATGGCGACGATTAATGCAGCGATCGAGTCGGCAACGGGAATCTTTAACAGAGTCAGAATCAAACCGAGCAAAACGACGCCGGAACTCCATACATCCGTGCCGAAGTGAAGAGCGTCGGCTTCAAGCGCCTGGCTCTTGTATTTGCGCGCAACGCGATGCAATGCGCGAGACCGGGAGACATCGACGACAATCGAAAGGATAATGACGAAAAAGCTCCAGAAGTTTACTTCTATCTCCACACTGTGGAACATGAGGCGTTTGATGGCTTCATTGATGATCCAGAAGCAGGTGACAAGAAGAAGCACGGTTTCGATGAGCGCAGAGAAGCTCTCAATTTTTCCGTGTCCGTAGAGATGCGTTTTGTCGGCTGGCTTTGCAGAGAACTTCACCGCGAGGAACGTGATGATCGCGGCCACCAAATCCAACCCTGAATGGGCCGCTTCCGACAAAATTCCCAGGCTCCCTGTCCAGACACCGACGGCGATTTTCAACCCGGTAACACAAAACGCCCCGGCGATGGACGAAAGCGCAACCGTCGATTTTTCAGTCTCCTGCCTTGACGAATATTCCATGAGAACAAAAATAAAGAAGGCGCCCCGCCACGGCGGGACGCCCGTTCACGTCCGAATGTGAATGTGCTTCACTTGTTATTGTATCGTCTGTCAAAAACGTGCATCCGCAGGCTGCTCACATTCGCATCTTGCGAAGGATTCATTTATGCAACGGTCACTTCTTTTGAAAGGTACACATCCTGAATTGCATTCAGGATTTGCACTCCTTCACTCATCGGCCGCTGGAACGCTTTGCGTCCGGAAATCAGCCCCGTCCCTCCCGCACGTTTGTTGATCACCGCTGTACGGACAGCTTCCGCAAGGTCGCTCGCGCCGGATGAGGCACCGCCGGAATTGATCAATCCCGCCCGGCCCATGTAGCAGTTCGCCACCTGGTAGCGCGTGAGGTCGATCGGATTGTCGGTAGTCAGTTTCTCGTACACCAATTTGCTTGTCTTGCCAAAATTGAGTGCAGTGTAACCGCCATTGTTCTCGGGCAATTTTTGTTTGATGATGTCAGCCTCAATCGTCACGCCGAGATGGTTCGCCTGCCCCGTAAGGTCGGCGGAAACGTGGTAGTCTTTTTCTTTCGTCTTAAACGCATTGTTGCGCATATAGCACCATAAGATCGTTCCCATCCCGAGCTCATGCGCATGTTGAAATGCCTGGCTCACTTCCCAAATCTGCCTCCGGGATTCAGCCGAGCCATAATAAACCGTTGCACCAACCGCAACCGCACCCATCCAATACGCCTGCTTCACGCTGGCAAACAGCGTCTGGTCGTATGTGTTTGGATACGAAAGAAATTCGTTGTGATTGATTTTCAATATGAACGGAATTTTGTGCGCGTATTTTCTCGCCACGGCGCCGAGGACGCCGAGGGTCGACGCAACAGCATTCGCTCCTCCTTCGATCGCCAGCTTCACGATATTCTCCGGGTCGAAATACGCCGGGTTTGGGGCAAATGAAGCGCCCCCGGAATGCTCAATCCCCTGATCGACGGGAAGAATGGACAGATACCCTGTCTTTGCCAAGCGTCCGTGGTCAAACAACGCCTGTAAGCTTTTCAAAACAGGTGTTGGACGGTCGGACAGTGCGTACACGGAATCGATATAATCGGGACCGGGCAGGTGAAGCGATTCTTTTGGAATCGTAGTGCATTTGTGCTGAAGCAACAACTTTGCATCAGCCCCCAAGAGTTTCTCTAAATCTAAAGCCATAATCATCTCCGATAAAAAAAAGTTTCAGGTTCAGTGGTGCCGCGTTCATAAAAATATACGAAACGGCGGTCTGTGTTGCAAGAGCATTTTGGGCGGTATTAAAGCTGGGCAGATGTCGGGCACCTTGTTGATTTGTCATACGAAATATTTCAACATACCGTGATTCCCTTGATAAAGGGTCCGACATCTCAGTACCTGCTTTCCTTGACATTCCTTCTCTTTCTTAATACTTTGCGTGTGTAATTAAACTTGTCAAGGTTCCAAACCTTGACAAGTTTAATTACACAACGACTATGCCGATTATCCACAAAAAAAATATTGTCCTTAAGAAGAACGAAGAACGCCGAATCCAGGCCGGACACCAGTGGGTGTTCAGCAATGAAATTCAGGCGGTGAACGGCGCTCCCAAGAGCGGCGACATCGTGGAGATTTTTCGGCACGACATGAAGCGGATGGGCACCGGGTTTTACAATTCGCACTCTCTCATTGCAGCGCGGTTCCTTTCAGCGGACGAAGAAGATATCGATTTTAAATTCTTTGAACGGCGTATTCTTTCAGCCCTTTCATTACGAAAAAAATTGTACCCGAAGAATGGGGCATACCGCGTCGTTCACGGAGAAAGCGATTTTCTTTCGGGGCTCATTATAGACCGATACAACGAATACCTTTCCGTCCAGACATTCTCTGCCGGAATGGATTCCCGGCTGACGCTTATTTGTGATGTCCTCGTCTCGATTTTTTCCCCGCGCGGCATTGTCGAACGAAACGAATCACCTCTCCGCTCCCTTGAAGAGCTGCCGTCGCGTAAAGGTGTGGTTCGTGGAACCGTTGAACCGACCATCATCGAGCTTCACGATCTCAAGTTCCGTGTCGATTTACTGGAGGGTCAAAAAACCGGTTTTTTCCTTGACCAGCGAGATAATCGGACCGCGCTCCGTCCGTTTTCGAAGGATGCCACCGTGCTCGATTGCTTTTGCAACGAGGGGGGATTCGGGCTCTACGCCGCTCACTACGGTGCGAAAAGCGCCTCGGGCGTTGACAGCTCGGAGTTCGCGATCGAGAAATCAAAAGTGAACGCGACATTGAACAATGTGCATTCCACGACCTTCATGTGCGCCGACGCGTTCGCGACGCTGACAGCAGAGGTTGAACAGAAGAAAGAATATGACCTCGTCATCCTCGATCCGCCATCCTTTACGAAGAATAGAAAAACTGTGGCAACTGCCGTGAAAGGTTACAAAGAACTCAACACCAACGCATTAAAGATTCTTCGCGGCGGCGGGGTTCTCGCAACCGCATCGTGTTCGCATCACATTTCGGAAGAAACGTTTTTAAACATAATCAACGATAGTGTTGTCAAAGCGGGTAGGAAGGCGAGGTTGCTGCATTTTGGCGGGGCAGCGCCGGACCATCCCACATTGCCCGCAATGCCCGAGACCAAGTATTTGAAATTCGCCTTGCTTTCGGTCGAATAAACATCAACATCAGAAACTAATCACTCTCGATTTTGTATTTATAGTTGACTCTATTGCAGGAGCAGAGCATGGAACCAACTCTATTTTCCCAAACGCATCGTGTATTGGCGATACTTCTTTTCTCGGCCGCTATTTCTTATTCGCAGGATGCCGCTTCAGGGAAAACCGTATTTTCCCCGACTGAAGGGATGGATTACAGGAGCATCGCTGATACGAACATCGTCTTTGAATCCCCCGACAAGAATTTGATAACCCCGCAACAGACTGCCTTCCTAGCCGATGCCGGGGGAGTAGACATTCTACTCGCCAACAATGGGTTCGGGCTTGGAGGATTTTATCGTCATCAATACTCGGAGGACTTGTTCGGAACCTTGACGATCGGATTCTCAGAAGTCAATGACCCGAACGAAGTTCAAGTGGAGACGATCTACGGCCAGACGTACGTGCCCGGAAAGATCAACCGGTTTCTCATGATCCCCATTCATGTCGGCGTGCAGTACCGACTCTTTGCCGACGACATCGTTGATAATTTCCGTCCGTATGTCAACGCAGCTGTCGGACCGACGATGGTGTGTACAACGCCGTACGACTTGGAGTTCTTCACTAGTATAAAGTATGGACAGGCGTATTACACAGCAGGCGGCTACGTCGGGCTCGGCGCTTTCTTCGGTTCCGACAGAGGAACTTTAACCGGAATCAACATCCGCTACTATTTTGAATATTTCCAGCAGGGAATCAACAGTATGCAGAACCCTGACGGTTCAATAGAAAAGATGAGAGATTTTGGGGGATTTTTTATCACGCTGAACCTCGGTTCGCCGTTTTAGCAGCACGGCACTCCGGCACTTCAACGATGCCGATGAGCTTTTGCTCGTACGACAATCGCCCTGTTTTTTTACCGTGCAGGGCGATTTTTTATTTTGCGGAGAGAATTTTCTTCAAAAATTGTCCGGTGTAGGACTGAACGCTTGCCGCGATTTCTTCCGGGCTTCCCGTTGCCACTACTTTTCCGCCGTTCACACCTCCGCCCGGACCAAGGTCGATAACAAAATCGGCACACTTAATGACATCGAGGTTGTGTTCGATAACGAGGAGAGAATGGCCTGCGTCGAGGAGCGCGTCGAAGCACTTCAACAACTTGGAGATGTCGTCAAAATGCAAACCGGTCGTCGGCTCGTCGAAAATGAAGAGCGTCTGTCCCTCGAACTGTGCGGTCAAGTGTGCGGCGAGCTTCACGCGCTGTGCTTCACCCCCCGATAACGTCGTTGCGGGCTGGCCGAGCCTCAGGTATCCGAGCCCCACGTCGTCCAGAATCTTGAGTTTCTGCGCAACACGTTTTCCATCGGCATGGCCTTTGAAAAAATCGATCGCCTCGTTTACCGTCATGGAAAGAATATCGTCAACATTTTTTCCATTGTACCGAATATCAAGGGCTTCCTTCTTGTACCGCTTTCCTTTACAGCTCTCGCATGTGAGGTACAAGTCCGCCATGAACTGCATTTCAATTTTCTGGACACCGTCCCCCTCGCACGTTTCACACCGGCCTCCGGGCACATTGAATGAAAAATATCCCGGTGCATGGCCGTGAATTTTTGCCGCCTGAGTATTGGCGAGCAAATCACGGATCAGTTCGAACGCTTTGATGTACGTGATGGGATTGGACCGGGGCGAACGACCGATCGGCGACTGGTCGACGAGCTCCACGGACGAGAAATGTTCGCTCCCTTCGATCGATGCGGCTCCGACAACTCCCCCGCTTTA
>CAWJKX010000192.1:0-8290 GCA_963843065.1 uncultured Bacteroidota bacterium | reverse complement strand
AGAAGAACGACCGGTTCTCATCTGTCAGTTGACCGGCAGTCCACTCAATCGCTTTCTGCGCAATCGGATTGAAGTCATGTGGGCCCATAGGATCCAACGCCGCCTCGTCATGGTTTCCGAAAATGACGGACGAACACCGGCTGCGCACGATATCGACACATTCGTTTGGATTCGCGCCGTAGCCGACCACATCGCCGAGGCAAATAATTTCATCGACGCGCTTTCCTTCGATGATGGTCATCGCTTTCTTCAGCGCTTCGAGGTTTGCGTGGATATCGGAGATAATGGCGTATTTCATATTTTCAATTCTTCGTTGTAATCAGCAATGGTCACGATGCTACTTATTCGATGCCATAGAACGTTCGAGATCGTCGTACCAGTGTAATATCACGTTGATCCGTGTAAGTGTCTCGTCCCCGTCTTTTCCTCTCGCGACCAGAAAGTGCTGGCCGTCCGGTGCGAGGTCATAACTGATCCCGCTGTCCGTATTCAACCCATGATAACCGCTGAACGCGACACGCGGCTTTCCGAAAACGAGTGATGTCGATCCCTCCACAGACACAACCATGATCGTCTGCTTCGATGGGCTCGCGTAAAAAAGACTTCTGCCGTCCCGCGACCAGTGCGGTTCATATCCCTCGTCGGACGACACCTGCCACTTGCCTTCGCCGTTCGGGAAAGGTTGAACGTACACCTGATAGGCTCCGGTTTCATTCGAAATGTATGCGAGCCATTTCCCGTTAGGCGAAAGAGTGCCGAGATACTCGTCGAATTTTGTTGCCAGAAATGGCCACGGTTTTCTATCACCTTTCAACGGCAGGACATAAATATCGGATGCGCCGGAATTTGTGGTCTTGTCCAAAAGCAGGTACGAGCCGTCGGTGGACCAAGAATCAACATACGTACGGGGGATATCAGTCAGAACTTCCTCAGCAGTTCCAGAACCGTCCGCTTGCTTGATCATGATACTTGATTTGCCCTCAACGTTCGAGTAGTATGCAATACGCTTCCCATCGGGCGACCATGCCGGGGATCTGGTTGTTCCGCCGAATGTGAGTCTGCTCGAAGTGTTTCGCGTGATGTCATAGACCCAGAGGTCGAAGCCCTTCTCAGCGCTCACAGCCACCGCAACGTGTTTTCCGTCAGGAGAAATTCGCGCGTCCATATATCCTTTTGGCGGAGCGGCAAGGTCCATGGCTGTTCCGCTGCGGTCGATCAAGGCAAGTGAAAGATTTGCGAGCGATGTTTGTCCGGGTATGTAGACAAGCGTTCCATTATCTGAGCAGGCAAAGTTCGTCGCTGCCGTCGAACCATCACCGCTCACATTATCAATGACGGGAAATGCCGTTCCTTTGATCTCCAAGCGGTCGGGATCGAAGGGAACAGCGAGCAAGACTCCGGCTCGCTCATAGACCAAACATCCGTTTGGCAAATAGCGTGCAACAGCAGCTCCTTTGAGGATCACAGTCTGCTTTTTTGTTTCGAGATTGACAGCCTCAATCGTCGCATCATCATAATAGTCTGGAGTTTCAATCTCACCGACAGTAAACAAGGCCGTTTTTCCGTCGGGAAGCATGCTGGGCCATCGATGAGTACGTTCCTTCCGGGTACTGTCTGGAACGGTAATAATTTCGACGGATCCTCCTGCATCAGAAATGGAAGACAATCCGACGCTCGAGGTTGATACAAATATAATCTTGCCGTCTTTTCCCCACACGCCTCCGCGATTGTCCGGGGCATCTGCAAGGTCGATCGGGGTGCCGCCGCTTACAAGGACCTTTTTCAACCTCCCTTCCGTAAAGAACCCAATCCATCGGCTGTCCGGAGAAAAGAACGGAGTTGCGCCGTACTCAGAGCCCGAGACGGGTGTTGACGCGTAGCTATTCAGGTTTCTCAAATAGAGCTGACCATTCGCTCTGTAGACTAAGCGTGTGCCGTCCGGAGAAATTGCAATGGCAGGATAGACAGAAATGTTCAGAAACTCATTCTTTGGGAGAGGAACAACTAACCGTGCCACTGTGCCTTGTTCGTTTCCCGATCTCCAATGCAACAAGAGGAGCGCAATAACAACAAGCGCAAGAACACCGGTCAGTAAAGGCCAAAAGAACTGTTTCCATGCTGGGGCCGCGGCGTTTCCATGCCCCTGTTCCATACCTAGCGTCTTGACCGATTGAATCGTTGAGAATGTTTTGCTCAACCTCGTCCTGCTCGATGTCCTCTTGAATCTGTTCAGATCGATCGCCACCTGCTTGATCGATTGCATCCGTTCGTTCGGGTCTTTTTCCATGCATTCGAGTACAATACGGTCAAGCTCGGCATCAATCTCTGGTTTGATTGTAGACATCGGAGGGACATCGACGTTCACGATCTCGTACAGAATTGCACTCTCGTGTGCGCCGTTGAACGGTGACCTCCCCGTCAACATTTCATAAAGCAGCACTCCGAAAGAAAATATATCCGAACGATGGTCTGTCTCCTGTCCCTGCACCTGCTCCGGAGACATGTAACCCAGCGTCCCGACCGTACTTCCCTGTTTTGTTAATCTTGATACGCCGACAAGTTTCGCTAATCCGAAATCCATAATCTGCACGATCCCGTCTTTGCGGATCATGATGTTCTCGGGTTTGATGTCCCGGTGTACCGATTCCTTTTTCGTGGGCGGCGGCAAGTCCTTCGGCTATCTGTATTGCGTAATCGATCGCCTGCTTCTGAGTGATCGATGATTTCTTTTCCTGGAGCGTTTGTCCATCGACGAATTCCATAACAATGAACATTTGGTCTTCATGTTCCTGAATGTCGATGATAGAACAAACATTGGGATGGTTCAGAGCAGCTGCCGATTTCGCTTCCTGAATGAATCTCGCTTTGTCCTGCTCCGACGCGGCAAGATGTGCAGGAAGAAATTTGAGCGCGACAAACCGGTCGAGCTTGGTGTCCTGGGCTTTGTAGACAATACCCATGCCGCCTTCGCCAACAAGTTCGAGAATTGTGTATTGGCCGATCGTTTGTCCGATCATGGTTGAATCCTTCCGCTCCCGCCAAAGAACGGCGTCCCGCAAAGCGGGATCAAAGTCGCAACGACTCGCTGAAGTGCGCTCGCGGGCAAGTTTGGCACTTCACCAAGCTTCTCGAGAAGCTTATAGTATGAGATTGTTTGTCCGACTTGTCCAACTTCTTTTTTGGGGATCATTTCTTCTTTATCTCCGCCGTCCAATTGAGAATGACCATGATTGGTTTCGGATTTGTTCCCTCAACAGAAGTATTGATGAGAAACCGTTTTCCGTCCTTAGAGACGACAAATCTATTGAACGACACGTAACTGTCAACATCGGTAGTAAATAATGGTTTCGGGATGCCTTGTTCAAACGATGTCCCGGTGGATGTAACATCAACGGCCATTAACTTTTTATCAGGAGCCAAATAAAATATTTCTTTACCGTTTTTATTCCAAACAGGATGCGCGCCGCCGCCGGTCGATACCTGCCATTTCCCTTGTTTTGAAGGGAACGCCTGAACGTAAACCTCATATTTCCCAGATTCATTCGAAGCGTATGCAATCCATCGTCCATCGGGAGAAAACATACCTGATATTTCTGATGCATCGGATTGAAGATACGGGAACGGCTTCTTCTCACCGGTGAGCGGAAGAATCCAAAGATCTTCCTTTGTTTGTGGATCGGTATTGACAAATAACAAGTAGCGTCCGTCCGGTGAGCAGTCAAGAGGAATACTTGAAACTGAAGACTTTAAAAAAAGTTCTTCACTTCCAACACCCGACGAAGGTTTGCGGTGGATATTCGGTATTCCGTCAGGATTAGAATCGAAATAAATTGTGCTGCCATCGGGCGACCAGACAGGATCGTCGTCAACAGCCGGCCGGAAAGTAAATCGCGATTCTGTCTGCCGGAGCAAATCAATAAGCCAGAGATCATGATTGCGCGTTTGCGCATCGATTCTGCGAATTGCTACTTTCTTTTCATCAGGAGAGAGTGAAAAATCAAACTGATTTCCTGCCGAACCTACTTCTCCCAGCCGCTTTCCATTTCGATCGAACCACACAAGATGTCTGTTTCCTGTCGAGTTCGAACTCATGCCGATCGCAATAACGCCGGTTGTCGATGCCGAAAAAAGTCCCACCGAATAATTCGGATCATATCCGACATTTTCGGTAATTGGAAACGCCTGGCCGGTCGCCTTGCCGCTGCCGGCATCGAATGCTTGAGCCATGAGAGATTGCTCACGAACAAAAAGGAGATATCCGGGAGAAGCGTACACCGCGTTTGATTTTGACGGAAGAAGAAGAGAATATTCTTTTGAATCGATCGATCCAAGAAATACGCCCATTTTTTCATCATCCACACTGCGTCGCAGATAGATAAAGTGATGTCCATCCGGAAGAAAGCTTGGCCATCGATGCGAATTTTCTTCTCGTGCGCTGTCGAGAGTGGTGAGCTGTGTCGGCGTTCCGCCTGATTCAGAAACCTGTTGAAGTCCGACATTATAGTTTGGCGCAAAGACAATCACGCCAGCATTGCTCCACGTCCCCCCTCTTCCTTCGGGGGCATCAGCAATTGTTTGTGTCGGCCCTCCCGTGGCTTCGACTTTTTTGAGTTTACTGTTCTGGAAGAACGCAATAAAACGGCTGTCAGGAGACCAAAATGGAAATGTTGCTTCTTCCGTTCCTTTAATTTGAATGGCATCAAGCGAGGCCAAAGGCCTTGTCCAAATAGACGATTTGCCCGACGAATCGTATGCGACAAAAGCCAGTTTGAGTCCGTCCGGCGAAATAATTGGCGGCTGAATTTGAAATGAGCCCTTGTCAGGCGCCGCTATTGTAAAGCGCACCGGGCTTACCTCATTTGAAGAGCCTCGCCAATACAAGAAAGCGAGGACTAAAGCCGCGAGAAAGAATACTACAAACAATGCCATGAAGATCGGCAGTCGATTTGCCGTTGATGCATCAGAATGTTTTTTATCTGCTGCAGGGAGAACGTCGGATGGCTGAAAATCGGGCCGGGCCGTAATCATACGGCTCACGCGGGAGCGGCTCGACTCACGCCGATAACGCTTGAGGTCGACGGCGACTTGTTTGACAGATTGCGTTCGTTCATCGGGATCTTTTGCGAGGCATTCCAGCACAATCGCGTCGAGGCCTGGATCGATCTCGGGCTTGATCGATGACATGGGCGGAACGTCGACATTCACGATTTCATACAGTATTGCACTCTCATGCGCGCCATTGAACGGCGATCTTCCTGTCAACATTTCGTAGAGCAACACTCCAAACGAAAATATATCCGAGCGATGGTCGGTCTCTTGTCCCTGCACTTGTTCGGGCGACATATATCCAAGCGTTCCTACCGTAGCACCCTGCTTTGTCAATCTCGATACGCCGACAAGTTTTGCCAATCCAAAATCCATCACCTGAACAATCCCGTCCTTGCGGATCATGATGTTTTCGGGCTTGATGTCCCGGTGAACGATTCCCTTTTCATGCGCGGCGGCAAGTCCATCGGCTATTTGTATCCCGTAATCGATGGCCTGCTTCTGCGTAAGTGATCCCTTCTTCTCCTGAAGAGTCTGGCCGTCAACGAACTCCATCACGATGAACATCTGCTTGTCCCCTTGGGGGTCTTCATATTCCTGAATATCATGGATCGTACACACATTCGGATGGTTCAGCGCCGATGCCGATTTCGCTTCCTGAATGAATCGTGCTTTGTCCTGCTCCGACGCTGCGAGATGTGCAGGAAGAAACTTGAGCGCGACAAAGCGATCGAGCTTCGTATCTTGGGCTTTATAGACCACGCCCATGCCGCCTTCACCGAGTTTCTCAATAATCTTGTAATGAGATATGGTCTGTCCAATCATAGCAGCCGCCTCCCGCCTGCGGCGGGATTCTCGAAATTGCAACTGCTCGCGTAGAACGCTCGCAGGCAATTGCGGGACATGCCGCCTTCGCCTAACTTTTCAATTATTTTGTAATGCGAGATTGTTTTTCCGATCATAGCGCTATTTACCTTTCACCATTTCTTTGTACTCCGGTTCCTCTCGAATCGTATCAAGGTCCGTGTCTCGCTTCAGCCATTCATAATTTCCGTATCCCGCTTTGAACGCATCTTTCAGCGATTGGATCGCCGATTGTTTTTCACCCATTTGTGCGTAGAAACAGGCGGCGTTATAGTGCATAAGCGGATCATCCGGACTCAGCTCAATTGCTTTTGCAGCTTCACTCTTCGCCTCTTCTCTTTGTCCGACTTGTGCAAGGTCGGTTGCATAATACATGTGTCCCCGCGCATCGTCAGGATGCTGGGATAAATAGCGGCGATAGGTTTCAAGGCCCTGCATCAATATTTTTTGGTATTTTTCTTTCTCGCCCAGTCTACCGTAAACAATTTGGAGATCGCCATACACTGAATAAAAATCGGGATTGAGCTCCAGCACCTTGTGGAGCAACTGCACGGATTCCGTGTACCGATCCGTATTATTATAGATTCTGCCAAGGATCCAATAACCGATAAAATTATTAGGGTCGAGCTCTATCGCTTTTTGACTCGCGGTAATCGCCTCTTCGATCATTCTCTTGTTGTAGTACGAAAGCCCGAGCGCGGCATACGCCTCCGGTAATGAAGAGTCGTACATCAATGCTTTCAAACTTGCTTCAATGGCTTTGTCGAGCCACGTTTCAACTCTTTCGACATCCTGGTAGATGGACGTATATGTTTCCCCAAGTCCCGCGTACGCATCAGCGTAGCGCGGATCAAGCTCGATGGCTTTCTGGAACAACTGAACCGCAAAATGCATGCTCTTTTTTGTCCGCTGGTACAGGAAATTCCGTGCGCGAAGATTGCAATCGAATGCTTCCGGATTCAGTGTAGAACGTTTTGTGAGAACAATTTTTTCCGTCGGAGATAATTTTACCATCAGCGCTTCAACAATTTGCTTTGATACTTTTTCTTGGATGTCGAACACATCGTCAAGCTTCCCTTTGTACGTTTCTGCCCACAACTGCGTGTCCAGTTCTACGTCGATGAGTTCAACGGTAATCCGAAGGTCGGCTTGAAATTTTCTGACACTCCCCGACAGGATGTATCGTGTTCCCAGATCCTTCCCTATCGTCTTGACATCTTTGGACGAACCCTTGTAGTGCATTGACGTCGCACGAGGAACGACACGAATGTCTTTCAGTTTCGCCAAATTTGCGATCAGCTCTTCGGTCAGTCCGTCGCTAAAGTAATCGCTTTCCTTGTCCGGGCTGATATTCCCGAACGGGAGAACGGCGATCGCTTTGGCCTTTGGCTGAATCCCGGCAGATTCAACCGCAGAGAGAAGTTCGGAAAATGCCTGCAGCACTTCATCGATATTCTTATACCGATCATCTCGATTTTTTGCGATGATCTTTTTCATCACGTGATCGATCTGACGCGGGATCTTTTTATCCATTTCACTTGGGAATGGGGGATCTTCATTGGCGATCAGATACAAAAGACCTGCATCGTGTTCTGCTTTGAACGGGAGTTCTCCCGTTAACATTTCGTATAATACCACCCCCAGCGACCAAATATCCGACCGGGCGTCTGTGGTTATCCCCTGCACCTGTTCAGGCGACATGTACGATAATGTCCCCAACGATGTTCCTGTTTTCGTCAGGCCGGCACCGCTCTTTAGTTTTGCCAATCCGAAATCCATGATCTTGATCTGAGAGCCATTCGTCAACATAACATTGTGAGGCTTAATATCCCTATGAATGATATTTTTATCATGAGCCGCTTTTAATCCCTTCGCAATAAGAGCCGCCCAATCCAACGCCTGGCGGTACGGAATTCCTGGGCCTGTCGTCAGGTTGGACAAATAGTCTTTCAACGTTTCTCCTTCGAGATATTCCATCACGAGAAACATCATTCCGTCTTTTTCATCGATCTCGTATACATTCAGAATGTTGGGATGATTCAATGCTGCTGCTGATTTTGCCTCCTGCAAGAAGCGGGATTTATTCTCACCCATGGCAGAGAGGTGAGCCGGTAAAAATTTTATCGCAACGTAACGGCCTAAGGTGGTGTCCTGGGCTTTATAGACTATGCCCATGCCGCCTTCGCCTAATTTCTCAAGGATCTTATAATGAGATATTGTCTGTCCAATCATAGACTGCTTCTCCCGCTCCCGCCAAAAAGCGACGAGATCCGCAAACTCGCAACGACTCGCTGAGAATCGCTCGTCGGCGACTTTGGACTTCGCCGAGCTTCTCGATTATTTTGTAGTGAGATATTGTTTGGCCGATCATCAGACTATT
>CAWJKX010000191.1:0-33636 GCA_963843065.1 uncultured Bacteroidota bacterium | reverse complement strand
CTGCCGCTGGGTTCCATTGACGATCTGAGGATCGCTTCGCCGAAAAAAGATGAAATCCTCGCATTGCTGCAGACGGTTTTGCAATATCATATTGCCGGCGTACGAACGTTGAAATCACTTTCGTTGTTTACAAATGTGTAACCGTTTATTCACTCATTATTGTTTTCAGGAGGCTGTTGAAATATGAAAAGGTCTGTTTTCGCTGCGTTGTTTCTCATTCTCATTGGCGTCATCTTTGGCGCCGTTCTCGTCTCGAACTTTGACGGCGTCGATCTCGGGCTGGCGCAAAATAAACCGGTGAAGCTTGGAGCCGAACGAAATCCGGTGAAAGCTAACTCCGAGCTGAAGGCGTTGAACGAAGCATTCGTCGGTGTCGCAAAAGAAGCAACGCCTTCCGTTGTGTCGATCGTTGTCACGACGAAAGCAAAGAAGCCGCAAGACAACGAACTCTATCATTTTTTCCCGGACTTTAAATTTAGAATGCCTGAGGAAGAACAAACACAAGGAGCCGGCTCGGGCGTGATTGTCACGGGCGACGGCTATATCCTAACGAACAACCACGTCGTTGAGGATGCCGATGAAAGCGGAATTGAAGTCGTCTTAAGCGATACACGGCGATTCAAAGCCAAGCTTGTTGGGACCGACCCGTTGACCGACATCGGCGTTGTGAAGATTGATGCCAGCGACCTTCCAGTTGCCGTGCTCGGAAACTCCGACGAATTGCAGGTGGGGCAGTGGGCACTCGCGATCGGAAATCCGCTCGCACTGACATCGACTGTCACTGCTGGCATCATCAGCTATCTTGGCCGCAACATTCAAATTATCGGCGACAATTATGGGGTGGAGAATTTTATCCAGACGGATGCGGCGATCAATCCGGGAAACAGCGGCGGCGCTCTTGTGAATATCTACGGGGAAGTCGTCGGTATCAATACTGCCATCGCGACGACGAACGCTCGCTACCAGGGATACGGCTTCGCTATTCCGATCAACCTGGCCAAAACCGTTGCGGAAGACTTGATCCTTCACGGGAAGGTCGAAAGGGGATACATCGGTGTATCGATCTCCGCCGTTGATGCGACCGTCGCGAAAGCAGCAGGACTTGAAAAAATCGAAGGGGTGCTGGTGCAGGATCTTGTTGAAGGCGGAGCTGCGAAGGATGCGGGAATCAAAGAGGGAGATATTATTCTTTCCGTCGACGGAAAACTCGTGAAGGCTCCAAACGAACTTCAATCGATTATTGCAGGACGACATCCCGGTGAAAAAGTAGCCCTGCAAATATGGCGGGACAGAACTCAGATCGAAAAAGACGTCGTCTTGAAACCACGGCCTGACAAATCGAGCGTTGCTGCAAACAACGGGGATAAGGAAAACGAGGGAGATGCTGCACCCGAGAAAATTTCAAAACCCGTTCAGTTTGACGCTCTCGGATTCTCCGTCTCGAAGGTGGATCCCAAGATCAAAAAAGAGCGAAAAGTGGAGAGTGATATTATCGTCTCAAACGTTAAACGGTACAGCGAGGCGGACAACCGGCAGATTCAGGAAGGGGACATCATTGTTGAAGCGGATAGGAAGGAAATTTCCTCGGTCTCTGAATTTGAAAAATTGGTGAAGTCAAAGAAACCGGGAGATGCCCTTATGCTTCGCGTAAAGAGCTCGAACGGTGCTTCCCGATATATAGCCGTTCAGATCCCGAACGATTGACGATTCGTATCTCGTATAGTAGATGTCGGACACCTTGCTAATTTACCTTGCCAAATATTCTAGCATAGTACGTTTTTCCGATAAAGTGTCCGACATCTGATTAAATGAAAAAGTCTCTGTGATGTTTTGCAGAGACTTTTTTTGTATATTGCCCTATCAGGCAATGGAACGCTATCATTGACGAAAGTAGATTTATCATAATTATCAATGATTGAAAGGAAACGGGAGTGATACGATATCTGACCTCGGGGGAATCTCATGGTCAAGGCTTAGTCGGCGTTGTCGAAGGACTCCCTGCCGGCGTTGAAATTTCGTCGGAGTACATTAACCGGCAATTGTGGCGCCGCCAGCAAGGGTACGGCCGCGGGGGAAGAATGAGAATTGAATCGGATACGGTTGAAATTCTTTCGGGAGTGAGATTCGGAAAAACGCTCGGCTCTCCGATTGCTCTCGTCGTTCGGAACAAAGATTGGATGAACTGGACCGAGAAGATGTCGGTCGAAGGAAATGGAAGAGGAGTCGAAAAAATTTCCATACCCCGCCCGGGACATGCGGATTTGGCCGGTGCATTCAAATACGGTTTCGACGATCTTCGGAATGTCATCGACCGCGCCAGCGCACGGGAGACGGCGATGAGAGTTGCGTTGTGTACCGTCGTCAGAAAGTTTCTGGAAACATTCGGCGTGTTCATCGGCAGCCACGTGCTCAGTATCGGCCCGGCAGAATTACATGACCGCGCGATTATCGATGCGCTCATCAAAAAACTCGTCGTTGATACGAACGGAGGATACAATGTTGCCGAAGAGGCGGACAAGTCGGAAGTGAGAATATTGGATAAGAGGATCGCGGAAAAAGCGGTGAGGGCGATCAAAGCCGCGAAGAAAAAAGGAGATACGCTCGGCGGAGTTTTTGAAGTACTCGTTACGGGTGTACCGACAGGCTTGGGAAGTTATGTCGAATACGACAGAAAACTTGATGGTCAATTGGCTCAGGCCATAGTCTCCATTCACGCCGTTAAGGGAGTTGAGATAGGAAATGCGTTTTCAAATTCGATGTTGTTTGGTTCTGAAGTTCACGATGAAATTCTCCTCGGCAAAAACAAAAACCTCATTCGTCCCACAAACAGGGCCGGCGGCCTTGAAGGGGGCGTAACAACGGGCGAAATGATTATTCTTCATGGGGCGATGAAACCGATCTCAACTCTCGCTAAGCCATTGCATTCAGTCGACCTGAAAACAATGAAAGCTGTTCCATCGCGATATGAACGTTCAGATGTATGTGCGGTGCCGGCCTGTTCTGTCATTGCGGAAGCTGTTGTCGCTCCAGTGCTGGCGAATGCCTTTTTGGAAAAATTTGGGGGGGATTCAGTCTCCGAAATACGGAAACGCTATAAAAAAGGCAAAAGATGATAGATTTTCTCAATCTTCATTGGCTATTAATTACGGCCCATTTCTTGACAATCCCCCCTGAGAATGCTATATTTTAACCATCTGGAAGTCAACGTTGAAGTAACACTATAAGTGTTGAATTTAAAAATTCCCATCGTTATTTGGGTATTTTATACGATCTCCAGAATATTTTAACTGTTTATGGTGAATTAGGAGGCCGTCTTCAGTTCAAAACTTACTTCGAAAAGCATTCATGGTCGGCTGAACAGCAAAGTTTTAGTGCTTAACCAAAACTACGAACCAATGAGTGTCTGCAATGTCAAGAAAGCTATCATCTTGCTTTTCCTCGGGAAGGCCGAGCTGATTGAAGCTCATGCCGGAAAGCTTCTCCGTTCTGTCTCATTGTCAATGCCTTTTCCAAGCGTTGTACGCCTCTCTGTCTATATTCGCGTTCCGTATAAAAAGATTATTCTCTCTCGCAAGAACATCCTTCGTCGCGACGGCCACCGATGCCAGTTTTGCGGCAGGGGAGATTTACCGTTGACCGTCGACCACGTGCTTCCCCGTTCACGGGGGGGCGAGGATACCTGGGAAAATTTGGTGTGTGCGTGTGTGCAATGCAACAACGCCAAAGGAGATCGGACTCCCGAAGAAGCGCGAATGTCTCTGATGCGAAGGCCCAGTCGGCCAAACCATGTTACCTTTATAAGACATTTCGTGGGGAATATTGACGATCGATGGAAGCCGTACCTCTTCATGAACTAACCGATGCAGAAGGAGTTTTTTCAAAGTCATTGACAGCTAAGAAAAGAATATTAAGCGGGATGCGTCCCACGGGGAAACTCCATCTGGGACATCTCGTTGGGGCGCTGGAGAATTGGGTCGCGCTCCAAAACGAATTTGATAACTTTCATCTCATTGCCGATTACCATGCTCTTACGACGAATGTCGATACCCGTGGCTTGTACCAGCATTCGATCGACATGGTCATCGATTGGCTTGCCGCTGGTATCGATCCGGTAAAAAGTCCGATTTTCCGGCAGTCGCAGATCAAGGAACACTCGGAGCTCCATTTGATTTTTTCTATGTTGATAACGACTGCTCGATTGGAGCGCAATCCGACGTTAAAAGATCAGGTTCGTGATTTGAACATTGAGACAATGTCGTACGGTCATTTGGGATATCCGGTGCTGCAGTCAGCCGACATTTTGTTGTACAAAGGAGACGTTGTTCCTGTTGGAGAAGACCAGGTTCCTCATATCGAGATCACTCGTGAGATTGCACGGCGGTTTAACAATCAATACGGAACCGTTTTTCCGGAACCGGAACCGCGGCTGACGAAATTTGCACGGCTTCCCGGTCTCGATGGCAATCAAAAGATGAGCAAGTCTACAGGGAACACCATTTTGTTGTCGGATTCACCCGATGAAATTCGGAAAAAATTGAAGACTGCGGTCACCGACCCGGCAAAAGTTCGGAAAGGCGACCCCGGTCATCCCGACATCTGTCTTGTTTTCACGTACCATCAGAAATTTAATGCGGCAGAAGTGCCGGAAATTCGCCGCAGCTGCGAATCGGGAGCGCTCGGCTGTGTCGATTGCAAGAATGATTGCGCCGGAAAAATTGCCGGCGCCCTCGCGCCCATTCGCGAGAAAAGAGCGTATACGAAACGCATCTCGATGAAGTGAAGACATATATTGGCGGACGGTGAGTCTCGCGGACAAAAAGTTGCGAGCGAAACAATGGGAGAGGTTCATTCAGTCATGTCGTTGGGATAACGAATGTATCGTATTAAACTCACCGATTTTGAAGGACCGCTCGACCTGCTCTTGTTTTTTATCAAGCGGGATGAATTGGATATCTACGACATCCCGATCGCGAAGATCACGAAAGATTTTCTCGAATATCTCCAGTATCTTCAAGAGCTTGACCTCGATATCGCTGGAGAATTTATCGTTACGGCGGCGGAGTTGATGCAGATAAAAGTTCAATTGCTGCTGCCTCGGATGGATGGTGAAGGTGCGGAGGAACTCGACCCACGGGCGGAACTCGTTCGGCGTTTACTCGATTACAAACGTTACAAAGAGATGGCCGGGGAGCTTCAATCGATGAGCGAGGAGCAAAGCAAGGTTTCATACCGGAAAAATTTCTCGAACGACCCGAAAATTGTCGAGGATCCGAATGAGGAGAGTCTATTGCGCGACGTGACGCTGTTCGATTTGATCGCAGCCTTCAAATACGTCGTCGACAGAATGCCGCGGAAGCATGTTCACGAAATCAACAAGCTGAATGTGACGCTCGAGGACCAGATCGAGTACATTCTGAATTACTTCAAGAGCAAAACGGAGTCAACTTTTTTGCAGATGGTTGAATCAATGGCCGAGAAAATCCGCGTCGTCGTAACGTTCATCGCTTTGTTGGAACTGATAAAGCAAAAGCAGATCGGCGTGCGCCAGGTCGACCCGTACGGTGAAATGATCATTGTCAAACTGCCAACGGAGGTGTCTGCATGAATGAGGAGCCGAAGATGGAAGTACCGATTGTTCAAACGGCCGTCGCAGAAGTTGCCGTGGAGTTGAAAGAAATAATCGAAGCCCTCCTGTTTGCGTCCGATGAACAGGTAACGCTTGAGACCCTGCGGGTCGTGTTTGAAGATATGAATCGGGACAAACCCGATACCGAGAAAATTAATCCGACGGGAGAAGAAATCAGGTCGGCGATCGATTCATTGAACGCCGACTATGTGGAGTCTCGACGCGCCTACAAAATTCAGCGGCTGGCGGGGGGATATGTCTTTGCGACCGATAAAAAATTTGCCTCGTGGGTTGGAAAACTTTTCAAAGAAAAAGCCCGGCGCAAATTGTCCCAGACGGCGGTGGAAACGCTCGCGATCATCGCTTACAAACAGCCGATCACAAAATCGGAAATTGAATTTATTCGAGGGGTGAATGCAGATTACATCATGAAGACGTTGTTGGAGAAAAACCTTGCCGCGATTATCGGGCGTGCCCACAGTCCCGGCCGGCCGCTGTTATACGGCACGACTCCCGATTTTCTCAAACATTTTGGGCTGAACGAAATAACCGACCTGCCCAAACCGAGGGAGATTGAAGAGCTGCTCGGGGAAACCGAACTCGAGGTCGAGAAGAGGATGCTGGCGAACCAGGAGGAGTTGGAATTCAAAGAAAAGCTGCACGAGAAGCTTGACCCAAATTCACGCGCTCCCCACATTCCCAGAAAGAAATCGAAACTGCAAGAACCTCATAAAGACAATGAGGAAAAAACAGTCATCGAAAAAACCATTCCTGTGCAGCCTCTTGCGCGTACTCAAGAAAAGGTTGATGGTCAGGCCGTCGAGAATGAAGGAGTTATTTCTTATCCGCCGTCGGGCGAAGCGATCGGCACTCAGGATGGGTTCGTGGAACGGGCTGTGGCTTCTTCCGCCGAAGACACGGCGAGCGCCGGAGTCGAGTCGACTGAACAGCCGATTGAATCAGCAGAGTCTCAACGAATTGATATGCCGCAGCAAATTTCCGCCGGACGGGAGGAGACGGAAGACAAACAGCTACGTCATTCGGAGCCTGAATATTTTGAACATTCGGATGAAACAGACTCTCATGATCTCGTTGCGCCGCAACATAGTGCATCGACCAAAGCAGTTGAACCTTCCACCGCCGCATGGAACCAATCTGAAAAGCACGATTCGAAGAAAGGATGGAGCGCGTGGAAGACAAAAATACAAACATTCTTCCGCAAGTTGTTCGGTTAAATCGCTTCATCGCGATGGCGGGCATATCGTCGAGGCGAAAAGCGGAGGAATTGATTCTTAACGGAGAAGTAACAGTTAATAAGAACGTCGTCACCGACTTATCCACAAAAGTTTCACCTTCCACCGACCGCGTCGCCATCAACGGCAGAACAATTTCCATCGAAGAAAAGCTTGTCTATATTGTCTTAAACAAGCCGAAAGATTACATCACGACCGCGCGCGATGAAAAAAACCGGAAGACGGTGTACGACCTCGTTCACACACGCGAGCGAATTTTCCCGGTCGGGCGTCTCGACCGCAACACAACGGGCGTCCTTCTTTTTACAAACGACGGGGAACTGGCGCATCGGCTTATGCATCCATCGCATCGGGTTGATAAATCGTATCATGTTGAATTGACGACGAGCGTGGACCAGAAGGATATCGAGAAAGTAAAGAAGGGCGTTCATATTGAAGATGGAAAAACGGCTCCGGCCCGTGTCGATTCAATCCCCGGGACAAAAAACCGGAATCTTATAATTACGATCCATGAAGGGCGCAACAGGCAGGTGCGGAGAATGTTTGAAGCACTTGGCTATGAAGTGAAGCGGCTGGACCGTGTGCAGTATGCCGGTCTGACGACTGACGGCCTTCGACGGGGAGGGTGGCGTTACCTTTCGAAGCCTGAAGAACGAATGCTCAAAAAATTTGCCGGAATGAATGAACAATAACGGTAATTCAGGCGGCCTCATGGTCGGTGTAATGTAGACGTTGTCTTTAATTTCACGGTTGATACAAAAAAGAATTTTCTCACAATAGGTTTGTCTCATGCGATTTCCACGCAGCAGCGGAATTCTTCTCCACCCGACATCTCTTCCAGGTCCCCATGGATCGGGGGATTTCGGTCCCGCCGCGTACCATTTCATCGATTGGCTTGTTGTCGCCGGCCAAAAATTGTGGCAAATTCTCCCGCTCGGTCCGGTGGGGCTGGGGAATTCCCCTTACATGAGCCTCTCGGCATTTGCCGGCAATCCTTTGCTGATCGACCTTTCCGAGCTTGAACACAAGGGCTGGCTTCGCGGTGATGAACTTTCGTCTGTGAAAGCCTTTTCTGCGACGCACGTAGATTTCGGGAAAGTCATACCCTTCCGGATCAAGATGTTGCATCACGCCGCCAAGGATTTTTTTGCGCACGCGTCGTCGAACGACAAGGCAGAGTTCGAATCGTTCGATCATCAAAACAAAAGCTGGTTATCCGATTATGCCCTCTTCATGGCGTTGAAGAGCGAGCACGACAGCCAAGAATGGTGCGATTGGGATCACGACATCGCTCAGCGCAAACCGGACGCGCTTGAAAAGGCGCGCGTCGAATTGAACGACGAAATGAAGTTCTGGAAATTTACTCAATGGTGTTTCGCCCGTCAGTGGACGGCACTCAAAAAATACGCGAACGAAAAAGGAATCCAAATCGTCGGCGATATTCCAATCTTCACAGCGTTCCAGAGCTCCGATGTCTGGGCTCACCCCGACCTTTTCTCGCTCGATGAAAATCTTCGCCCGATCGTTGTCGCGGGAGTCCCGCCCGATTACTTTAGCGCAACGGGCCAGCGCTGGGGAAATCCTCTGTACCGATGGGATGTGATGGAGCGGGACGGATTTGCCTGGTGGATTGAACGCATCAAGAACACGCTTGCACTTGTCGACATCGTCCGGATCGATCATTTCCGCGGCTTCGCGGCATACTGGGAAATTCCGGCAGACGAAAAGACGGCGGTTCATGGGCGATGGGTTGACGGTCCGAAGGAGCAGCTGTTCGACACGGTACTGCTGAAATTGGGAAAGCTTCCCATCATCGCTGAAGACCTCGGTCTCATGACCGACGATGTTATTGCCCTCCGCGACAGGTTTAACTTTCCCGGAATGAAAGTACTCCAATTTGCCTTCGCCGGGGACCCTAAGAATCCTTTTCTCCCTCATAACTATTCTACCAATGTCGTCGTTTATTCCGGCACGCATGACAACGATACGACAATCGGGTGGTTTACAAGCGCGACGGAACGCGAGAAAGCTTTCGTCAAAAAATATATCGCCACGGACGGGAAAGAGATCAATTGGGATTTAATTCGGCTCGCGTCGAGATCGGTTGCCGACATGGCAATCTACCCGATGCAGGATGTGCTGGGTCTCGGGACGGAAGCGAGGATGAATTTGCCCGGTAAATCTTCCGGGTTCTGGGAATGGCGGTTCTCATGGGACCAGGTGGTTGCCTTGCATGCAGCCCGCCTCTATGAAATCACAGCATTATACAAACGCTGTTCGCCGGACCGGCTGGAACTACCGGCCTATCCACACGGCAAAAAATTGCCATAAGAGGATTTTCTATCCCTCACGTACCTCTCAAGAATACTTTAAGCCACATGGATCAACACGAATATTTGCAGGAGTTGAATGCTCTCATGGCCCGCCGCCGTGAGGAATTAGATCAACTCAGGAAACTTGGTATCGAACCGTATCCACATGGATACGAACGAGATGCTTTTTCGTCGGACATTCTTTCCGCATTCAACGACGGTGAACCGCAGCGGATCGTTTCCGTAGCGGGGAGAATCATGTCGCTGCGCAAAATGGGGAAGGCCTCATTCTGCCACATTCAGGATTCAAAAGGGAAGATTCAGATCTATTTGAAAAAGGATGACCTTGGCGATATTTATGATGCATTTCGTCTTCTCGACATTGGAGATATTATCGGCGTTAAAGGCTTTATCTTCAGGACAAAAATGGGAGAAGTATCGGTTCATGCACAGGAATTGAAGCTGCTCGCAAAATCGTTGCGCCCTCTTCCGGTCGTAAAAGAAAAGACAGACGATGCCGGAAATAAAGTGGTATTCGATCCATTTGCCGACAAAGAGCTGCGCTACCGTCAGCGGTACGTGGACCTTGTGGTGAATCCGTCAGTCCGGGACGTCCTGACGAAAAGAACCTTGATTCTCAGAGCCATACGAAAATTTTTGGACGAAAAAAATTACGTCGAGGTCGAAACGCCGGTTTTGCAGCCACTCTACGGCGGCGCTTCCGCGCGCCCGTTTGTCACGCACCATAATACGCTCGACATGCCGTTATACCTTCGCATTGCCGATGAATTGTATTTGAAGCGGCTTATTGTCGGCGGCTACGACGGCGTATACGAAATCGCAAAAGATTTTCGCAACGAGGGAATGGATCGTACACACAACCCCGAATTCACAATGATGGAAGTGTACGTTGCTGTACCGGGATTACCTGTGGATGATGGGGGTGGTTGAACAGATGATTTATTCCGTTGCGCTTGCACTCAACCGCAACGCAAAAGTGAAATTAGGAGAGCATGAGATCGACTTCACTCCTCCGTGGAAACGAATGACCATGTTCGGGGCGATTGAAGAATATACCGGACTAAAGCTTCAGGGGAAGGACGAAGTCCATCTTCGCTCTGTCGCAAGGGAAATCCATGTCGACATCGAACCTGCCGCCGGCCCCGGGAAAATCGTCGACGAAATCTTCAGCGTAAAAGTGCAGCCGCATCTCATTCAGCCCACGTTCATCATGGATTATCCCGTTGAAATGTCGCCTCTTGCAAAGAAACATCGATCAGAGGCAGGGCTGGTCGAGCGCTTTGAGGGAATGGTGAATGGACAGGAAATTTGCAACGCATTCAGTGAATTGAACGACCCGCTTGACCAGCGTGCGCGATTCGAAGACCAGATGCGATTGAAAGAACGGGGCGATGACGAAGCCCAGACTCTTGATGAAGATTTTCTCCGCGCGCTTGAATACGGTATGCCGCCGACGGCCGGGTTGGGAGTCGGCATCGACCGTTTGACAATGGTGCTCACCGGACAAGAATCTATCCGCGATGTCATTTTTTTTCCGCAAATGAAGCCTGAGAAATAGGGGGAAAGGATCAGCAACACGAACGCAGCTTTTGATTCAGGAAAAGACGATTCCTGCCAACTTGACTTTGAACCTATTTCTTATGATTTTAGTTATAACACCCCGAATTGACCCCGCAAGGTGAAGTGCATCACGTATTTCAAGGTTGAAAGAGCGTAACATATTCTTCCTGAAGTAATCGTGGGCGCATATTGTGTTGCCGTAAAGCGGAATAAACGTGCGGCGACGTAGGTATTCTTACACATTCAGCCGAAATCAATTATTTTTTGTAATGATGTCAAAGGAAGAACTAAAAAGAGGTTTTATGAAGAAAAGGTTTTCTACGCCGATTGTTGTGCTGTTGATCCTGGTTTCAATATTGGGCGGCATGCAGCTCAATGTGCTAATCTCCGGCGACAATATTTACGAACAGCTCGGTAAGTTTAAAGATGTTTTAAGCCTGACAGAAAAATATTACGTCGACGAAGTTGACACGCAGAAATTGACTGAATCAGCCATTAAAGGGCTGTTAAACGATCTTGATCCTCATTCAGTGTACATCGACCCGAAACAATTGACAAAAGTGACCGAAGAATTTCAGGGAAAATTCGAAGGAATCGGAATAGAATTTGCGATTGTGAACGATACGATTACGGTTGTGCAGCCGATCGGAGGCGGACCGAGTGCGCAGTTGGGCATTCTATCAAATGACAGGATCGTGAAGATTGACGGTAAGAGTGCCATTGGCTTTGACAACGACCAGGTGATGAAGGGATTAAAAGGGCCGAAGGGGACGAAAGTTTCTGTTACCATCGTGAGACCGGGTGAAAAGGCGCTGCTGGATTATGAAATTATCCGCGACGTTATTCCTTTTTACAGCGTCGATGTTTCTTTTATGCTCGACGACGAAGTCGGGTATATCAACGTTACACGGTTCGCGGAAACGACCAATACTGAGATGCTCAGCGCTCTTCAAAAACTCAAAGCGCAGGGGATGAAGCGGTTGGTTCTGGATCTTCGGTTCAATCCAGGCGGTTACCTTGATCAGGCTGTGAAAATGGCTGATTTATTCCTCGACGGAGACCCGGTAACCGGTCAACGAAAAATTGTCTACACAAAGGGGCGCCGTCCCGACTTCAACGAAGAATATTTTGCCACGACCAATAGCGAGTTTGAAAAAGTTCCTTTGATTATTTTGATCTCGAACGGAACGGCCTCCGCGAGTGAAATTGTGGCCGGTGCGATCCAAGATTGGGATCGCGGTCTGATCGTCGGCGAAACTAGTTTCGGTAAAGGACTTGTGCAGCGCCAGTTTCCGTTATCCGATAAGTCCGCGTTTCGATTGACCATTGCCCGGTATTACACGCCAAGCGGACGTTTAATTCAGCGTTCGTACGCTGAAGGAAAAGAACAATACCAGCGTGAAGCATTTGAGCGGAACGAAACCGAAGGCGATAATATTTCGCATGTCGAAGAAAGTGATTCGACCCGCCCGGTTTTCAAAACTGCGGGGGGAAGAAAGATTTACGGCGGCGGCGGCATCACGCCCGATTATATTGTGAAGCCGGAAGACGCAACTCCTCTCACGGTGACAATCAGAAACCGGAATCTGTTTTATGAGTTCACGACTGAATACTTAGCAGTGCACACTAATGAGATCAAGGAAAAATACAAGGGAGATTTTCAAGCCTTTAACCGTGATTTTGAGATTGATAACGCACTTATGAATGAATTCGTCGGGTTTCTCAAAGAGAAGAAAGTTGAATTCAATGAAGAGCAGTTCGCGAAGGATAAGGAATATACCAAGGCACGTCTGAAGGCCCACATCGCAAGAAATTTCTGGGGTAATGACGGCTGGTATCCTGTGATTTTGAAATTGGACAATCAACTAAAAAAAGCGCTCTCCATCTTTCCGGAGGCAGCAAAGATAGCGAAGCTTCAATAATGGATGAACTCGGTTCACGGGATGGACATCGCCGCTGTTCGATTTTAGTGGATTGGCTTCTCAAGAGGGGGAAATACAAGGCGTCCATTGCATTTTTTCTCTGCATCGGTACTTTGTTTGGGTCAATGATTTTTTCCTCTGCATCCGGGAGAGCTGAAAGCACACAGGATGCGAAGTTTGACACGGTTGCTTCTTCAGGGATATTTTTTGTCGGGGAGCGATTAGAGTATGAAGTCAGCTATTCAATATTCGCATTGGGGACTGTAAAAATCGAAATCATTGACTCGGCGCAAAGGAACGGCGCCACGGTTTTCCGGGCAAAAGCACTCATGGATTCCTACAGCGGAGTTCCCTTCGTCAATTTGCATTGGATTTTTTACAGCGAGATCGATCCGCACTTCTATTCGCATTTTTTTTCCGGGGTTGATAACAAAGACTCGAATAATGTATCGTATTCGAATTATTCATTTGATTATCCTCACGACCGGGTTTTCGTTGAAAGGGGAATCCGGCAAGAACATGACTCCGCGATAAAAACGACGGATACAATAAGTTCTCTCTACCAGGACGGGTTATCATTGTTCTACTATGCGCGCGGGAATTTGCACTCGAATGAGCCTGAAAATATCCCGACGTTCGTGAGCGAAAAAAAAGTCAACACCTACATTAATTTCATAAACAAAAAAGCTTCGACCGAGATCGATGCGGTCAAATATCCGGTTGAGACGATTGAGTTTGACGGCAGGGCTGACTTCGTCGGAATATTCGGGCTGACGGGGGGCTTCTCCGGATGGTTCAGTAACGACGAGGCGGCTGTGCCAATTGTAGCAAAGATGAAAGTGATTCTGGGGAGCATTCGCCTTGAATTGGTGAAATGGAACCGTCCCGGATGGGTCCCGCCCCGCGCTCATGATGATTGAGGCACGATGAGTATTTTACCGTACGCGGGCGTGGTACCGAAGGTTCATCCGAGTGTGTTTGTGGCGGAGGGAGCGCACGTTATTGGAGATGTAGAAATTGAAAAAGACAGCAGCGTTTGGTTTAATGCTGTTATTCGAGGGGATGTGAATTTTATACGGATAGGTGAACGAACAAATATCCAGGATGCTTCGGTACTTCACGTCACGCACAAACGGTATCCGTTGATTATCGGATCAGACGTTACCGTGGGACACAGCGCAGTTGTTCATGCAGCAACGGTGCATGATTTTAGCCTGATTGGTATGGGGGCGATTATACTGGATAATGCATGTGTGGGTCCGTATTCTCTGGTTGCGGCCGGTGCAGTTGTTGTCAGCAATTCCATCATCCCCGAAGGGATGCTGGCGGCGGGTGTGCCGGCAAAAGTCGTACGGTCTTTGACCGAGGAAGAGCGGCAATTTCTTATTCAATCTGCCCGAAATTACGTTGAGTATGTTGCATCGTACAGAATCTAATTTCTATTTCTAAATCTACAATAGAACAGAGATAGTCCAATGAAATTAAAATTCTGGGGGGTGCGCGGTTCAATCCCGACACCGGGTAAAGCGACGGTTCGTTATGGGGGAAATACGCCCTCCCTTGAGCTTCGCCTCGACAATGACGAGTTGATCATCTTTGACGCTGGGACCGGCATACGCGGCCTGGGCGACCATCTTATTGCAAACGGAGAATCGCTTAATACGTACCTCCTTATCACCCATCCTCACTGGGATCATATACAAGGATTCCCGTTTTTCAAGCCCGCCCTTATTTCAGGAAATGAGATTACCATTATCGGTACCGAACGGAAAGAAATTAATCTCCAGCGCATTATTGCCGACCAGATGAACAGGATTTATTTTCCAATCCAGTTGAATGAATTGAAGGCGAAAATAAATTTTCGTCCGATTGGTGAAGAGGAATTCACGATCTTTGGCGCTCACGTACGAACGATGTACGTCAATCATCCCGGGTTCACTGTTGGGTACCGCCTTGAATACAAAGGCAAGACGCTCGTGTATATCAGCGACAATGAACCCTTCGATAAAGAGGTTGCCGCCCATATCACGAACTTTGAGAAAATTGTGCAAGACAAATATGCCGCCGCATCCGGCGACCCTAACCAGCGGGTATTTGATTTTGCCAGAAACGCCGATATCCTTATCCATGATTCTACGTACACGCCGGAGGAATACGTCGATAAAATCGGCTGGGGCCATTCGCATTACCTCTTCACTCTCAAGGTTGCCGCCGAAGCAAATGCGCGCCATCTTGTTTTATTTCACCATGAACCGAACCGCAGCGATGACAAAGTCGACGACATCGTGCTGAAATGCAAAAAAGAAATTAAAACGAAAAATTTTTCGTTCGAATGCACGGCAGCGCGCGAAGGATTGGAGCTTACATGGTGATGAAAAAATGAACTTGACTATTCGACCGCCCGTCTTTATATTATGGTGTGAGTTGTAGAGTGCAATATATTCGATGTGCTCGTACCATGATTTTCGTTCAAGAGACGAAGAGCATACCATTGTAAACCCCGAGAATCGCAGAACGGGGTTTTTCTTTGTCCATTTCTATTATCCATGACAACATCCAGATTTGTCTTCACCCCCTCTGATTTCAAAAAACTTGCCAAAGCTCTTGGTGTGAAGGGGAAGGCGAGAGGCAACAATGTCCGATTTGAAGTGGGGGATGGCATTACAAAACGGAAACTTGCGGTCGAGATCTATTCGAATATCATGATCGGCAAAGAACGGGGAAATCTCATAACCGTGTATACCCCCAACGCTCATTTACAGCTGCATTTTTGTTCGGGGTATGTCGTCAGCAACATGCTCGGCGAGGTGACGTTTATCGGTCAGCGCGACGGGAAAGTATCGGGGCTCATTATCGAAAAAGAAGGGGGTTGCTCACTGTATGCTAATGTTGACCGCTCTTTGCTTTCCGGTGATTTTACCCAGCTTGGCCCTGAGGTGATGCTCTCGGGCATCGCCCTGTCTCTAACAGAATCGGTGCTTCCAGTGCAAGCAAAGAAGTCTGCAACGAGAAGAAAGAGGTAATGGTCGAGGTCGCAGTTTCGTACGGTTGTAAAGGCTACCGCGTATCGAAGAAAGCGATTGGGCGAATTGTTTCTTTCGTTTTCAAAGAAGAGCGTATTCGCGCTGGGAAGATATCCTGCGTATTTGTCGATGACAACGCGATAAAAAAAATCAATACGGCATATTTGGGGCATAGATTCAACACAGACGTCATTACATTTCTGATTGAAACACAACCCTTCCTCGAAGCCGAAATTTACATCAACATGAAACAAGCGCGACGTCAAGCGCGTCTATATAATGTGGCCGTGAAAAATGAGGTTGCACGTCTGGTCATTCACGGAGTCCTCCATGCGCTTGGCTATGACGACAAAAGAACAAAACAACGAAAAAAGATGTTTGAACTTCAGGAGCGGTACGTTGGAATGTGCACGCACGACGTGAAGGCTATTTGACACTCCCAGTTTTTTTATTACATTGCCTCAACGAAGAAGGTAACGAGAAGCAGGCGGCGGACTATACCAATGCGCGAAAAGATAGTTGAAATTATCGTTTATTTGATGGGTGAATTACGGAACGATATTCCGCTCGGAGAAATCGATTTGAGCGTGCTGACCAACAGCGGCTATACGCCGACCGAAATCAGCACGGCGTTTAGCTGGCTCTACGAGAAAATCGATCTCGGCGAGAACCTGGTAAAAGAAATTTCCAAAAGCTCACCCCATTCGCACCGGGTACTTCATGACGCGGAGCGAATGGTGTTCACTCCGGAGGCGCACGGCTATTTGATCCAGTTGCGCGAACTCGGTTTGATCTCTGAAGAAGATATTGAAACGGTCATAGACCAGGGTCATGCTTGCCGATTATGTTACGGCGGGTATGCAGGAAACAAAATCAATCGTTGCTTCGATATTGCTCGAGGGCGAGGATTCCCGCGGTTTCGGAAGCAGGGTCATGTTCAACGGTAAGGATACAATTCATTGAGCGGAGCGAAAAGGTTTGAAGTATGAGTAAATCGTTAATCATAGTAGAATCGCCGTCGAAAGCAAAAACGATCAATAAGTATCTCGGCAAAGATTTCATCGTTGAGGCATCGGTCGGACATATCAAGAATTTGCCCAAAAGCAAACTGGGAGTCGATGTTGATAACAATTTTGCCGTCTCCTACGAAACGATAGCAGGCAAAGAAGAAATCATTGAGAAACTTCAACGGCTTGCCGAAACCGCGGATAAGGTCTTCATAGCGACCGATCCGGACCGCGAAGGGGAAGCGATCGCCTACGACATTGCCCAGGAAATCGACGCGAAGAACAAAAACATTTTCCGCGTCCTTTTTCATGAAATAACACCGTCCGGAATTGCCGAGGCAATGGCGTCTCCGAAGAAAATCGACCAGCGCCTTGTCAATTCGCAACGGGCGCGCCGGGCCATGGACCGCGTCGTGGGATACAAACTCAGTCCATTTATTTGGAAGACAGTGTTTTATGGCCTCTCGGCGGGGCGGGTTCAATCTGTCGCCCTGAGGCTTATTTGCGAGAGAGAAGAGCATATAAAAAAATTCATTCCGGAAGAATACTGGTCTATTATCGGTGAATTCCAGACCGAGACTTCCGACCCCTTCTACGCCAAGCTGATAAGAATCGACGGGGCAGACCCGAAAATCGCGGACACAACGACTGCACAGGGATATGCTGCCGATATTCAGAAGCAAACATATTCCATTGCCGACATTCAAAAGAAAACGGTTAAACGGATCGCTCCCGCGCCGTTCATCACGAGTACGTTGCAGCAGGAAGCGGCAAGCCGCCTCCGGTTCTCGGCAAAGCGGACGATGATGCTCGCGCAGAAATTGTACGAAGGCATCGACCTCGGGGATGAAGGTATTGTGGGTTTGATCACCTACATGCGTACCGATTCAACACGCTTAAGCGACGAAGCAGTTGCAGCAGTTCGCGGGTATATTTACGATTCGTACGGCCCCGAATATCTTCCGCGAGAACCGCATCAATTCAAGAAAAGAAAAGAATCGCAGGATGCCCACGAAGCAATCCGGCCAACATCGATAAAGCTGGCTCCAAAGCATGTCAAGAAGCATTTAGACAAAGATATTTACGCACTGTACGAATTGATTTGGAACCGCTTTGTCGCATGTCAGATGACGGCAGCGACATTTGAGCAAGTTTCCGTGGATATCAAAGGGGGAGATTACGCCTTCCGCGCTACCGGTTCAGTGCCTCTATTCCGGGGCTTTCTCCAGGTTTACGATGACATGGTTGAAGAAAAAGGAATTGCTGATGACGAAGATCCAACGTCCAAAATTCCTGCTAATCTCAAGGCAGGCCAGCACTCGACTCTCCGGAATGTCCTGCCGAAGCAGCATTTCACGAAGCCGCCGGCACGATATACCGAGAGCAGTCTGGTGAAAGAACTGGAGTCGCTCGGCATCGGGCGTCCGAGCACCTACGCTGCCATTGTCAGCACAATTGTCGATAGGAAATATGTCGACCAGCTGGAACGGAAACTTTTTGCCACCTCGTTGGGCATGGTGGTCACGAAACTGCTCGTCCACAGTTTTCCCAAAGTTCTCAACGTGAAATTTACTGCGTTGATGGAAGAGGAACTTGACACCATCGCTTCGGGGAAAAACAACTACGTGCAGGTAATGGAAGATTTTTACCATCCTTTCATCGAATCGCTGCATCACGTCGAAAAAGAAACCGGCAGGCTTAAGAAATCGCTCCAGGAAGAGACCGGCGAATTATGTGAGCTGTGCGGCAAGCCGATGATCATCAAATGGGGGCGTTACGGTCAATTTAAAGCCTGCACCGGGTACCCGGCATGCAAGAACAGGAAACCGCTGGACGAAGATGTCGAGAAACTAGCCCACACTGTCGGGTTGAAGTGCAGACAATGCGGCGGAGATCTCGTCGTGAAGGGGGGACCCTTCGGGACATTTCTGGGCTGCTCGAATTATCCGAAATGCAATTATACGCAGCCGATCTCGATGGGGATAAAATGTCCGAAATGCAAAGATGGGGATGTGATCGAGCGAAAGACGAAACGGAAGAGAAATTTTTACGGATGTTCCCGCTATCCGGAGTGTGATTTCGTCTCCTGGGACAAGCCGGTTATTCAAGAGTGCGAGAATTGCAAGAACCCGTACCTTGTTCAAAAAAGTTCGAAGAAAAAAGGGGATTACTTGTTATGCCCGAATTGCAAGGAAGAATTCGTCCGTGAAGAAACAGCAATAGCAGTCTAACGGCAGCCCGATGCTCAATCACGCGATGGAATTGTTTCTGGAATACATTGAGCGAGAAAGAAATTTCTCTCCTCACACGCACATCTCGTATTCTAAGGACCTTCATCAGTTTCAAGCCTTCCTTCAGGAAAAATTCCCGGAGACGCTGCACCATCCGGAGCACATTGACCAGGAGATTGTGCGGTCCTTCCTTGGCGTTTTGCTCGACAGCGGCATGGCGAAAAAGAGTGTTGTTCGAAAGGTTTCCACGCTTCGTTCTTTTTTCAAATTTGCTGTTCGCCGGAAACTTCTCCCCGCCAACCCGATGAGCAATGTGGTAACGCCGAAAGTCGAAAAAAAACTTCCGCAGTTTCTCGACGAACTCGCTGTTGAAAAAATGATGGCTCTGCCCAATGCTGACGATCCCCTTGGTTCCCGCGATGCCGCTATCCTCGAATTGCTGTACAGCACGGGAATGCGCCGGGGCGAACTTGTGCAGCTCGACACAGACGACATCGACAGTGTACGAGAGAACGGTGAAGGTTGTCGGGAAGGGGAACAAGGAACGGATTCTCCCGTTTGGAAAGAAAGCGCATCAGGCGATTGAACGGTACATGACGGCGAGGAATGAATTGATCGCTTCCTCAGGCAGCGGTGAGGTGAAGGCTGTATTCCTCACGGCAAAGGGAAAACGGCTCTATCCCGGCGCTGTCAATGTTATCGTCAAGAAATATTTTAAGGAAGTGTCGGAACTCCGGCAGCAAAGCCCGCATGTGCTCCGTCATTCTTTTGCAACGCATCTGTTGGACCGCGGTGCCGATATTTTTGCAGTCAAAGAATTACTCGGGCACGAGAGCCTTTCGACCACCCAAATTTACACGCATATGACCTCGGAGCGATTGAAGAAGGTTTACCGGCAGGCCCATCCGAAGGCGTCGTAGGAACGGCCTGACCTGATGTACCGTCAATCCTTCGATGAAAATTTAAAGGAGGCACCATGGACATTAAGGTTACGGCCCGGCATTTTAAGCCGAATGAAATTTTGCGTGACTATGCCCACGATGCCGTTACAAAATTGGAGCGGTACTATGACGGCATTGTTAAATCGGAAATCATCCTCAGTTTTGAGGGCGCGAGAAACAGTCTAAAGATTGCGGAAATCCATCTTACGGTATACGGGACATTGTTGAAGGCCGTCCACAAATCGGACGAGTATCAAAAATCTGTTGACACCGCCGTTGCAAAACTCGAACGCCAGCTCGTGAAGTACAAGGGCAAGCTCCACGAGAAGGCAAAAAGTGAAGTGCGAAAAATCCACGAAAAAGATTAATCAGCATCGGTATACTGACGATGAAACTTGAATCCGCTAAAGAGATTCGCAAACACAGCATTACGGTCGGTTTTCTCTACGAGACAAACAAGACCCGTCTCAAGCTCGTGCCATTAACCAACGTCGGTTTCGATAATACGATTCGGGATAAAAGCATCCACAGGCCGGGTTTGGCGCTCGCAGGGTACGTCGCCCTCTTCACCTACGATCGCGTTCAAGTGTTCGGCAACACCGAAATACGCTACCTCAACAGCATGCCTCTTGAGGAGAGGATCAAGGCATTCAATACACTGTTCAAATTCGCCATCCCGTGCATTTTCGTCACCAACGACAATCCGATCGACCAGGAACTCGTGCAGTTAGCCGCCGACCACAATGTTCCTATGTTTCGCACGTCCCTCGAAACGACAAAGGCAGTTTATTTTCTCAGCGATTTTCTCGACGACCAGTTTTCTCCGCAAACCACTATTCACGGCTCGTTCGTGGACGTCTACGGTCTTGGCCTGTTGTTCATCGGAAGGTCCGGCATCGGAAAGAGTGAAATCGCCCTTGACCTGATCGAGCGAGGCCACCGCCTTGTCTCGGACGATGTCGTGAACGTTACCCGAAAAGGGGAGGGCATTCTCATCGGCGCCGGAACCGACCTTGTAAAGCATTTCATGGAAATCAGGGGACTCGGCCTTATCGATGTGCAAAGTATTTTCGGGATCAGGGCAATTCGATTTCAGAAAAGAGTTGAGGTGGTCGTTGAATTGATGGAATGGAAGGCGGCTGAAGATTTTACCCGAACCGGATTGGACTTGTCCACCATCTCTATTTTGGATGTCGAAGTTCCCCATATCAAACTGCCTATTTTTCCTGGAAAAAACGTTACGGTCATTGCGGAAGTCATCGCGCTCGATTATCTCCTGAAGCACTACGGTTACGATGCCGCAAAGGAATTTTCAAAACGTTTGGAAACGGTCATTGCGCAAAAGAACAAAAGAAATGCAAAGCGTGCGATAGACTATTTTGAGCATGATTTCGAGTAAATAATCGACCGTAGGCATCCATTTATGGGGGTTTTTAGAAAAATACGCCTCTGTGACGTTTCACCTTGACAAAACATGTTAATTTTTATATTTTCAGGCTAGATTGTTGTAGAGTGCAAAGAAGTTCACTAACCGCTGAGGATGAATGAAAAAAAGCCGCAAACTGTTTTTTTACTCGGAAGAAAATGTTTCGTTCGTCGAGGCAAGAGGATTTAAAGCCAAATTCTCGGTGTTGGTTATTGTCTCCGTGTTCGTTGCATTGGGCGTGATCTTCGGAGCGAATCATTTTCTTGGAGATGTGCTGGGAATCGATTTGGACCGGATGAATTTTTTGTCCACTGAAAATACATTGTTGAAGGAAGAAGTCAAAACACTTTCTGCTAAATTGTCGGACTTATCGCAGACGATGGATCGGTTATCCGAACGAGAGAACCAACTCCGGCTTGCAGTCAACCTTCCCCATATCGATGAAGATACCAGGGTGATCGGGACAGGCGGCACAAAACGGGAGACTAATATCGGGCTTGTATCGAAGGATGCGAGCGACCTCATGAGTTCTGCCGATCAATTGCTTGACAAGCTGGATAAGGAAGTCGTATTTCGAACAACAAAGCTACCAGGATATTTACAATAAGTCCAAATATAACAAGGAATTATTCGCGCATATTCCTGCGATTAAACCGATGGCCGGTATTTTAATGTATCATGACTTCGGCATGCGTCTTCACCCGATTCTAGGGAATTGTTCGAATGCATGAAGGCGTCGATATCTCAAACGACGTTGGAACCCCGGTATATGCTACGGGCGATGGAGTTATCGAATCTGCCGGGAGTACGGGCGGAGGGTATGGAATAGCAGTCGAAGTCAACCACGGCTTTGGATACAAAACATGGTATGCCCATTTACTCCGCCCTGCTGCGCGGGCAGGACAAAAAGTGCGGCGTGGCGACCTAATTGCATATTCAGGCAACAGTGGTCTCTCGACGGCGCCGCATTTGCATTACGAAGTCCGCTTCAACGGCCAAAAAAAGGACCCTGTAGGATATTTTATCGATGACGTTGATTATAAGCAAATACGCGAACAGCTTGCGCTCGCAAAAGAGCAATGAATCTATTTTTGACAGTTTTTGCGAAAGAAAATTCTATTTGGAGAGTGAGTAGCTATGATTTGGACGATGGAACTGGCATCGTATCTCGAAGATGCGCCGTGGCCCGCGACGAAGGAAGAACTGATTGATTACGCCGTTCGTACAGGGACACCCATTGAAGTGCTGGAGAATCTGCAGGAACTAGAAGACAGTGATGAACCATACGAAAGCATGGAAGAAATCTGGCCCGACTACCCGACGGACGAAGATTTTTTCTATGAAGACGAAGGCGAATACTAATCCGCTCCACCATTGGCAAATCCATATTTAACACGACCTGCTCATTGTCTCTCTCTTGTATAATCATTATTCTATTTTAAGCCGAAGGAGAGAACCCAGCCGCTTAGCGCTGGGTTTTTCGTTCATGCCGAGACTTCCAAGGATACGAAAATGCCGTCTACAACCGGCGCCACATGTTCCGAAATTTTTTCGCAGCGGCCTTCTATTTTTTTCTCTTCTCTGTTGTTCGTTTACAGCGTCTGCATTTCAGAACAAAGCCGTTCCCGAACAGTATGAAGTGAATGAGATTATTTTCAAAATTGACGGAACAACGTCAAAGGATGTTTACCGGGGACTGATGCAAACCGTCGAGACCCCGGCGCGTTTTTGGACATTTTTGTATAACAGTGTCTATAAAAACATCGGATCAAAACCGGAATATTTCGACCCGGTGCTGTTCGAAGGCGACATTATTCGATTACGGCAGTATCTCAGAGACAACGGGTATTCCCATGCCCTTGTTGATACATCGCTCCATTTCGATACGGAGGATAAAAGGGTCGATCTTGAAATTTCAATCCACGAGAATAGGAGGTCGGTCATTGACACGTTAAGCGTGATGGGGATCGACAGCTTGCCGCCGGCAATCAAAAAAGAAATTTTCGACGGACTGCTCGTAAAACAAGGATCCCCGTTCATTAAGGTCAATGTTGAACAGGAACGATTGCGCGTTCTGCGGATATGTTTGAACAACGGCTACACGTATGCTGCCATTGACAGCGTTACGGCTGTCCGATACTATTCGACCGACAATTACTCAGTAAAATTTTGGTACCGCCCGGGGCAACGATACGATTTTGGTCCGGTTGGAATTAATTTGAGTCAATGGGAGGTTGATTCGACGGTGGTGATTCGGGAATTAGATTTTGCACCCGGGCAGGTATACAGCGAAGAAAAAAAAATGGAAAGCGAGCAGAATCTCAATCGCCTCGGTCTTTTTGAAAGCGTGAAGATAGAGTCTCAATCTCCCGCTCGATACCGTAACTCCTCCGGTCATCCCGATCAGAATTCTTCTCCGCTCCAGAGAGCTTCAGGAAGTGACGCCGGAATTTTTGGTCGATGACGAGAACAGCACGCTGAATACCGGTTTAGGTCTCGGGTACAATCATCGCAATTTTTACGGCGAAGCGAGAAATTTCTCCGCACGAATGAGGTTTCGGCTGGAATCGATTCAAAATTTAAATATTGCAGGAGCGTTCAAAGAAGGTTTGAACGAGCCGACGCTTTTAACCAAGTCCGACCTCGAGATGCAGATGGCGCAGCCGTATTTCTTCAGCAATAAAGTAGGCGCAAGCTGGACGGTCTCCACTGGATATGAAAAACAGACGTACTACACCCTGAGTACGCTGACGAATAGGATCGGTTTCAGCAACAAGTTTTCGTCGAACATGGTAGGGTTCGTCGATTGGAATCTCGAGCGCGTGGGCGTCGACATCAAAGATACTACCCAGGTGAATCCAGCCGATTTTACGGGAACACGGGAGAAGCAATTTAATTCCATTCTCACCCTAACATTGCAGCAGGATTTGACCAACGACGTTTTCTCTCCTTCGCATGGTTCCTTTCAATCGGTCTCTGTGGAAGAGGCCGGGCTTATCCCAAAGCTGTTTGGCAGCTTTGGTTCTGGGTTGCCATACTCGGAGTATTACAAATTCTCATTTCTTACGCGGCGCTATTATTCCGACGGCGGTTTGAACCCCGTAGTGTGGGCATTTCGGCTGCACGCTGGCGTTGCTGAATTGTACGACCCTGATAACGACACACCCGTTCCGCCGACGAGAAAATTCTATGCAGGAGGGAGCGGCAGCATTCGCGGTTGGAAGTCGATGGACCTGGCTGCATTTGACAATCCCGCTCAAGGAGGTAATGTTCTCCTCGAAGGGAATATCGAGGCCCGCGCCAGCTTATTTCCAGAGGGGGGAAAGTTATTGTTCTTAAATCTCGACAACATTCTCGGAGCGATGTTTGTTGATTACGGAAACCTTTGGAACAGCCTTTCGGAAATTAAAGGCAACAGCATCGCGATCGCTGCGGGCACCGGCTTGCGGTATGCGACGTTTGTCGGCCCGCTGAGGTTGGACCTCGGATTTCGTGTGTATGACCCAAAGCAGACTCCGTCTCAACAATGGATATTCCAACAGAAATTTTTTACCGGGTCATTCAGTATTGTTCAAATCGGAATAGGACAGGCGTTCTAAGTTGCCATGAGCTGGAATTCAGTAATCGGTCAGGCGCGAGCGCAGGAAATTCTCCGGCGTTCAATAGAACAGGGAAGAATTGCCCATGCGTATTTGCTTTGGGGACCGCGCGGGATCGGAAAAGACGCGCTCGCCATTGAATTTGCGAAGACGTTGTTGTGCGAACGGCAGGGAACTGCTGCATGCGACGTGTGTCCAAGCTGCAGGAAGATGCAAAACCTTCAGCACCCGAACGTGAAACTGGTGTTCGCCCTTCCCACGGCAAAAACGGATAAAGGAGGGGAACCCGGCGAAGAAAAATTTCAGCCTGATATCAGGGAAGAAATACGGAGCCAGCTGGAACAGAAAGCGAAAAATCCTTATTTCCATTTTGAGATTCCGAAAGCCACGCAAATCAATATCGGGGCGATCCGCGAAATCAAGAAAGAGTCATCATTATCCGCTTTTGAAAGGGGAAAAAAGGTCTTCATTGTTTGCGATGCCGAGATGATGAGCGATACTTCCGCCAATTCATTATTGAAGGTGCTGGAAGAACCGTTGAGCGACACAATTTTTCTTCTCACAACATCCCGAAAAGAGAAGCTCCTTCCGACTATTATATCCCGATGTCAAAGCGTGCGGTGCGATGTCCTGAAGGATGAAGAGATCGAACATGCTCTCCTCGAACGCGAGAATATCCCCTTGGATCAGGCGCATCTCATCTCACGTCTCGCCGGCGGCGATTATTCGTATGCGCTTGAATTGTTTTCGGAAAACGTTGCTTCACAACGCGCGGGGGCTGTCGAATTTCTCCGTTCAATCCTCAGCGGACGCAGTGTAAAACTGCTGGAAGAAATTGAAGAGCGTGTCGCTGAAAACGACAGGAAGACTGTTGAACAGCTGCTGACGATGCTTCTTGTGTGGTTCCGCGACGCATTGATGATGAAAGAGCAATCCGGGGACGGGATCATCAATCAGGACCAACGCGAGGATTTGGATCGATTTCTGGCTCGATTCAAGGATTCAAATTTTCCGGCGGCGATTGGCGCGGTCGAGCGGGGACTCGAACTTCTTCGGGGAAATGTGTATCTTCCATTAGTGCTGCTTTCCGTCTCAATCCAATTGAAGAGAATATTGTTGAATGCAAAGTAAGTTCAAGAGAATACTGGTAACAGCGGCTCTTCCGTATGCGAACGGGCCGATTCATCTGGGGCATCTCGCCGGTGCATATATCCCTGCCGATATTTTTGTCCGGTACCAGCGGCTGCAGCATCGCGATGTCCTTTTTATCTGCGGCTCTGATGAGCATGGAGTTCCGATCACGATCACGGCGGACAAAGAAGGCGTGCCGCCTCAGGTGATCGTCGACCGTTTCCACGCGATGAATGCGGCGTCGTTTGCCAGCCTTGGCATCAGCTTCGATAACTATTCGCGGACATCGCTGCCGATTCACCACGAAACGTCGAAAGAATTCTTTCTTGACTTCTACTCAAAGAACATTCTCAAGGAAAAACAAGAGCAGCAATTGTACTGTGAAGTGAACAAGATGTTCCTCGCCGACCGGTACGTTGAGGGGACATGCCCGGTGTGCGGATATGAGTCCGCGCGGGGCGACCAGTGCGAGAACTGCGGGACGTGGCTGAATGTGATTGAGCTTATCAACCCGAAGTGCAAGTTGTGCGGGACCACGCCGATTATCCGCAGCACGACGCACTTTTATTTGCCGCTGGGAGATTTTCAATCCCGCCTCGAAGAGTATGTCCGATCCCATAAGAATGGAAAGAAAACGTCGTTCATTATTGTGAGAGCTGGTTCAAAGAGAAATTGCAGGACCGCGCAGTGACGAGAGACCTGAATTGGGGCGTTCAGGTACCGTTGGAAAGTTTCCCAAACAAAGTCCTGTATGTTTGGTTCGACGCGGTCCTCGGCTATATTTCTTCGACAAAAGAATGGGCGCAGCGGATCGGCAAACCAGAGAAATGGAAAGAGGTACTGGCAGGATGAGGGGACGCAATATATTGCCTTCATTGGAAAAGACAACGTTGTGTTCCATTGCATCGTATTTCCCGCTATGTTGATGGCGAAGGGGGGGTATATACTGCCGGACAATGTTCCCGCGAACGAATTTTTGAACCTTGAGGGAGGGAAATTTTCGAAAAGCCGCAACAATGCAATCTATGTAAAAGATTTCCTGGCCACGTTTGAGCCCGATTTGTTGCGCTATACGATAACGACGATTCTGCCCGAAACCCGAGACTCGGATTTCTATTGGAAAGATTTTCAAGCGAAGAGCAACAACGAACTGGCCGACATCTACGGTAATTTTGTGAACCGAACGATAGCATTCGCGGAGAAGAATTTCGGGGGCGCCGTTCCCTCCCGGGGCTCGCTCAATAATCGGGACAAGGAAATTCTCGATGTGCTTGCAAAGACACCGGCTGCCGCAGGGGCATTATTTGAAAAGTTCAAGTTTCGCGAAGGGACTGTCGAAGTGATGAACCTTGCGCGCGCTGCAAACAAGTATTTCAACGACAGTGAACCGTGGAAGACGGTGAAAACCAGCCCCGATGAATGTGCGACTACGCTCAATATTTGTTTGCAGATTGTCCGAAGCCTTGCCGTTTTGTTCGCGCCTGTTGTTCCGTTCTCTTCCGAAACAATATGGAAAATGATGGGCATGTCGACGGCGCTTTCGGATGAACATTGGTCGGAAGCGGCGGACATTAAACTTTCATCAGGCCATAAGCTGAACAAAGCTCACATTGTGTTCAAAAAAATCGAGGATAGCACCATCGAAGAAGAATTGCAGAAATTGAAGCCGCCAAGCGACGAACCGGGGCAACCGGTCGAAAAGATCATGCTCCCTCTCAAGCCGACGATCTCCATCGAGGATTTTCAGAAAGTGGATCTGCGGGTTGCGAAAATTATCGCATGCGAATCCGTCCCGAAATCTAAGAAGTTGTTAAAGCTGCAGGTTGAAATCGGTACGGAGCGGCGGCAAATTGTCGCAGGCATTGCCCAACAACGGAAGCCTGAAGATTTGATAGGGAAAACGATCATCGTTGTTGCTAACCTTGCACCGGCGAAATTAATGGGAGTCGAGTCGCAAGGGATGCTCTTGGCGGCTCAAGGCGAAGGTGATGCATTCGCATTGCTGACCGTCTCGAACGATGTTGAATCGGGGAGCTGGATTAAATAGTTGTCAAAAGAATATTTCGACTCTTAACTAAATATCTCAAGGATCAATAATGGAAAAAGTCTTACCGTATATCGAGTCCAACAAAGAGCGGTATCTTGCCGAATTAAAGGAGTTTCTTGCTATCCCAAGCGTCAGCTCGCAAAAAGAACACGATGGCGATACGCGCAAGATGCGCTCAATGGGTGTCGGAACAGATGAAAAAAATTGGGATGGAGAATGTTCAGATTCTCCCGACCGGAGGCCATCCTGTTGTTTTCAGTGAATGGCTGCACGCCGCCGGAAAGCCGACCGTACTTCTTTACGGTCATTATGATGTTCAACCCGTAGACCCGCTGAATCTGTGGACATCGCCGCCGTTTGAAGCGACGGTTCGCGGCGAAAACCTTTATGCCCGCGGTGCGGCAGATGATAAGGGGCAGGTCCTCATCCATTTCAAGGCGGTCGAAGCATACATGAAACTGCATGGGGCTCTGCCGGTGAATATTAAGATGCTGATTGAAGGAGAAGAAGAAGTTGGGAGCGAGAATCTTGACAGGTTTGTTGAAGAGCATACCGAGCTTCTCAAGGCCGATCTCGTTGTTATTTCGGATTCCGGAATGTTCGCAAAAGGAGTTCCGTCCATTTGCTACAGCCTGCGCGGACTCTCGTACATGGAAGTCGAAGTGACAGGACCGAATCGCGATTTGCACTCTGGGTCTTTCGGAGGGTCGGTCCATAACCCGGTTCAGGCGTTGTGCGAAATGATCGCTTCGCTCCACGACAAGAACGGGAAAATTACGGTGAAAGGGTTTTACGACGATGTCCGTCCGTTGACAAAAGTTGAGCGCAATTCGTTCAAAAAACTTCCTTTCAAAGACAGGCAGTATGCGAAGGATCTTGGCGTAGCACAATTGTACGGTGAAAAAGGGTTCACGACGCTCGAACGAGTATGGTCTCGTCCGACGCTGGAATGCAATGGAATCTGGGGAGGGTACACCGGTGAAGGCGCGAAGACGGTTCTTCCGGCAAAAGCTTTCGCAAAAATTTCGATGCGGTTGGTGCCGGATCAGACTTCGGCAAAGGCGGCAAAACTTTTTGAAAAGCATTTCAAGAAAATCGCACCGAAGACGATTAGTGTGAAAGTGCGGGCGTTGCACGGAGGCGAAGCTGCGATCACACCGATCGACAGCCCCGGCGTGAAAGCCGCCGTCATTGCCCTTGAAAAAGGGTTTGGGAAAAAAGTGCTGTATCAGGGGGAAGGCGGGTCGATCCCAATTGTTGCTCAATTTAAGAAAGTTCTCGGAATCGACACGGTGCTCCTTGGTTTCGGATTGCCCGACGAGAACGCTCATTCTCCGGATGAATTCATCAACTTGAATAATTTTTTCGGGGGAATTCGAACATCGGCCTATTTCTACGACGAACTTCCCGGCTTTTGGAAAAACAGGCAAAGGAAAAAATGAATCCAGTCGAGGCGAAGGAATTCGGCCGACGGTGAAAGTGGTTCCGAGTATCCTGACTTCTGACAAGCCTTGCTCAGCACGCCGGAATCTGTTTCCAGCATTGCAGGAAGGTCGCATCACTGGCCACATCAACCGGTAAACGTTAGTCCTTTTGCATGAAAATTTATACGAAGACGGGAGACAAGGGGGAAACAGGATTATTTGGCGGGGACAGGGTGGCGAAAGACTCGCCGCGTATCGAAGCATACGGTGCTGTCGATGAACTGAATTCGCTTCTTGGGATCATCCGGGCCCTGCGGCCGAACAAAAAGATCGATGATGTCTTGCAAAAGATTCAAAGCGATCTGTTCGTTCTTGGCGCGGATTTAGCGACGAGAAAAGCCAACAAGCGATCGCTCATTCCAAGGATTAGCCCTTCGCACATCACATCGCTTGAGAAAGCTATCGACTCGCTTCAATTATTACTCCGGCCTTTGAAAACGTTTATCCTCCCGGGCGGGACCATTGCCGCTTCCCATCTCCATTATGCACGGACTGTATGCCGGCGCGCCGAACGTTCGGCTGTTCGCCTCTTTCGTTCGGAAGAAATCAACGAGAATGTCCTCGTATATCTCAATCGCCTCTCGGACCTCTTATTCGTGCTCGCCCGCTATGCAAATCATTCCGGAAAGAAGAAAGAGAACGAAGTGGGAAAGCCCGCTGCCGAAGCGATAAAATGCAGGTCCCGGGAACGCCCTTTTTGCGGGGATCGGAAGCTTGTCGTACAATGGCACTCAAGAAGAAGGAGTTCCACGCTCAACGTTGTCCACACTTCTTGCATCATCCTGACTTGCCATAGTACGTTTTCGTTTGGAACGGTCTTTCGACCGTTCCACCCGTTACAAAATATTCCAAAACGCACCATTACTGTTTTGCTCTTCTCTCAATTTATCCTTATATTTCAGCCGATTGAGCGCCTAAGCGCCGATTATTCACAAAAGGAATTGTAATGTTAGATGTTTTAAGGAAAATATTCGGCAGCAAACACGAGAAAGATGTTCAGCAGCTCCTTCCGATTGTAGAAGAAATTAACCGCCATTTCGAATCTTACAAATCTCTCTCGGATGATGAACTTCGCGCAAAGACGGGGGAATTCAAGAAACGCATCGTTGACGAGACAACTGAAATTAATGCTCATCTCGAAGAGTTGCACGAGCGATTGAAGACGGAAATTCCGTTCGAAGAGCGGGAGAAGGTGTACGACGAGATTGACGATGGGGAAAAAGAATTACATGAGACGATAAAGGAAATACTGGACGAGATATTACCCGAAGCATTTGCAGTTGTGAAAGACACCTGCCGCCGTCTTGTTGGAGAAGTGTGGGACGTAGCCGGCAACAAAGTCTCATGGGACATGGTGCCGTTCGATGTACAGCTCATCGGCGGAATCGTGCTGCACCAGGGAAAAATTGCCGAGATGGCTACGGGCGAAGGCAAAACATTGGTGGCTACATTGCCGATGTATTTGAACGCTCTTGCAGGCAAGGGAGTGCATCTCGTGACGGTGAACGACTATCTTGCACTACGCGACAGCCAGTGGATGGGAAAAATTTTTGAGTTTCACGGCCTGAAGGTCGGCTGCATCCTCCAAAACCAGGATCCCCCCCAGCGCCGCGTGCAGTATGCTGCGGATATTATGTACGGGACAAACAACGAATTTGGTTTCGACTATCTTCGCGACAACATGGTCGGTACACCGGATGATATGGTGCAGCGCGGACACTACTATGCGATTGTCGACGAAGTTGACTCCGTGCTTGTCGACGAAGCGCGAACGCCGTTGATTATCAGCGGGCCGGTCGAAGTCGACGACCAGAAATTCGGCGAGATGAAGCCGCGCGTCGAACGAATTGTGGCAGCACAACGAAACCTTGTCGCAAAGATTGTCAGCGACGCGGAAACCATGCTCCAGGATGAGAAGAAAAGGGACGAGGCGGGCATTCTCCTGCTTCGTGCAAACAGAGGAGCTCCGAAAAACAAGAAGCTTATCAAAATTTTTTCCGACGGTGCGTCGAAGAAATTGATGCAGGAGACCGAGTCAATCTATCTTGCCGAACAGTCGAAGCGCATGCATGAAATCGACGATGAATTATATTTTGCGATCGACGAAAAGAATCACTCCATCGACCTGACGGAGAAAGGACGTGAACTGCTTGCCGGCAGCACCGATAAGGATTTTTTCGTGATTCCCGACATCGGAACCGAGATGAGTCTCGTGGAGAACAATCACGAGATGGGTGTGGAGCAGAAGCAGGCGAAGAAAGATGAGATTAATAAGCTGTACGCGGAGCGGAGCGACAGGATTCACACTGTGCTTCAGTTGTTGAAAGCGTACTCCGTTGTATGAAAAAGACGATGAGTACGTGGTGACAGAAGACGGCAAAGTGATGATCGTCGATGAATTCACCGGGCGATTGCTCCACGGGCGAAGGTATTCGGACGGCCTCCATCAAGCCATCGAAGCGAAAGAAGGAGTGAAAGTTGAACGGGATACGCAGACGCTTGCAACGGTCACGCTCCAAAACTATTTCCGTCTCTATAAGAAACTTGCCGGGATGACCGGTACCGCTGAAACAGAAGCGGGGGAGTTTTTTGAAATCTACAAGCTCGATGTCGTATCCATCCCGACAAACGTGAAAGCGATCCGGGAGGATTTCGAGGATGTCGTTTTCAAAACGAAGCGGGAAAAGTATAACGCCGTTATCGCAGAGATCGAGGAGATGAAGGAGAAACGGCGCCCGGTGCTGGTCGGTACGACAAGCGTCGAGGTTTCGGAGACGATCAGCAGGATGCTGAAGCGTAAGGGCGTTGCCCACAATGTATTGAACGCGAAGCAGCATCAACGCGAAGCGGAGATCATCCAGAACGCGGGTCTCCCCGGTGCGGTGACGATCGCGACAAATATGGCCGGCCGCGGAACGGACATCAAACTCGGTCCCGGAGTCCGCGACGTCGGCGGACTGCACATCGTCGGAACCGAACGCCACGAAGCGCGGCGAATCGACCGCCAGCTGCGTGGACGTGCAGGACGTCAAGGCGACCCCGGCTCGTCGAAGTTTTTTCTATCGCTTGAGGACGACTTGCTCCGGCTGTTCGGCAGCGACCGTATTGCGGGAATAATGGAGCGGATGGGACTGCAGGAGGGGGAAGTGATCCAGCACAGCATGATCACGAAGTCGATCGAGCGGGCGCAGAAGAAGGTCGAAGAAAACAACTTCGGGATACGAAAGCGGCTGCTTGAATACGATAACGTCATGAACCAGCAGCGCGAGGTGATCTACGCCAAACGGCGTCATGCGCTCCTCGGCGAACGATTGAAGGACGATATCTTTTCGATGCTCAGCGACTTTGTTGATGAACTTGTCGACGAGCACTATGAACACGGCGACCTTGCTCTGCTCAGAGACGAGTTGAGAGTTAATCTTCTTGTCGATTTCCCGATCACACCGGAACAGTTCCAGACGCTGGGGAAGGAGGGCGTAAAGTCTGAAGCGGTAAAATGTGCGTCGGAGTTTTACAGGCGCAAGGAAGAAAAAATAGGCGCAGAGATTATGGGGAATGTTGAACGCCTGGCGATGCTCCAGGTGATCGACGTCCGATGGAAGGAACATTTGCGCGAGATGGACGACCTCAAAGAAGGAATCCATCTCCGTGCTTACGGCCAAAAAGATCCGATTCTCGAATACAAAGGCGAAGCGTTCAACATGTTCATCGAAATGATCGGCATGATTAACCGCGAGGCGCTGAACCTTGTCTTCAAGCTTTTCCCGGAAACAACCGAGCAAATGCCGATGCCGCGTGCTCGCCGTCCGCTCCATCGCGAACAATTGACGATGACGCACGATGCTGCAACCGGACTTGGATTCCACGCGAACCGTGAGCCGGTGGAGGGAAGCGACAATACCCGAGGCGCACAGCCTTCCGCCCCCAAAGTCCAACAGCTTCATGCGGGGAAAAGATCGGAAGGAATGATCCCTGTCCGTGCGGGAGCGGGAAGAAATATAAAAACTGCCACGGGAAATGATACCATGAGAGACATAAAAAGATATTTCTCGC
>CAWJKX010000190.1:0-6990 GCA_963843065.1 uncultured Bacteroidota bacterium | reverse complement strand
GAATCCAGATAGTGCAGACCTTTCTCGGATAATTCTGATTGAAAATGCTTGGCAAGCAATTCCACGTAGCCGCTGACATGCCGCAAGGGCGCTCTGAGGTCGTGCGATACCGAATAGCTGAATGCTTCGAGTTCCTTGTTAGAGGCTTCCAGCTGAGCGGTTCGGATCACCACACGGTCCTCAAGCTCGGCGTTGAGTGTACGTATTTCTTCCTGCCCGCGCGCGCGCTCGGCCTCTTTCTCGGCATACTCCATCGCAAAGGAGATATCCGAAGCCAGTTCATCCAATAGTTTTAATTCCTCTTCTTCAAAGAACTCCGGTTCATTTGAATAGAACGTCAATACTCCTCTTAGGATGGTAGAAACCTTTAACGGTAATGAAGCAGATGAACGGAAACCAAGATCATAGGCAAGCTTTTGACAGGGAGCCATCTCTTTATTTTCAATGATAGCACAAATGCTATGTTTTCCCTGTCGCAGAGCAGAATCAATCGGACAATAATTCAGAGATTCACCGTTTAATGAAATATTTATTTTTTCCAGATACCCATCCTCTTTACCGGCCCGTGCAATCACTTGAATCTTTTGAGACGATTCATCGATAAGTCCGATCCACGTCATTGCAAAGCCCCCCTGTTCGACGGCAATGCGGCATACTTTTTCAAACATTTCTTTAGGCTCGTGGATTCGGACGATAGCCTGGTTTACTTCGCTAAGAACCACATACATGCGGTTCAGTTTCCTGATTTGGGATTCTGCCAGTTTTCGTCCGGTGATATCCCAGAAGACCCCCAGCACGCCCTCGATCTCACCGTTCGCACCCCTGACCGGTGTCTTGATTGTGTTGACCCAGGTTTCTTTCCCGGCTACCATATACTTTTCTTCTAACTCCTCGGTCTTCCCGGTCTCCATAATCCTGACGTCGTCGGAATGGTACTTGGCGGCAAGTTCCGGCGTAAACAAGTCGGCGTCCATCTTGCCCACCACTTCCTCGGGCCGGAAACCGAAATCACGGGCGAGGTTCTCGTTGATCGAGACCCACCTGTAATTCCGGTCCTTCATGAGGATCTTCTGCGGAATATTCTCGACGAGCGTTCGGAACTTGGCCTCGCTCTCTCGCAATGTGTCTTCTGCCCGCTTCAGCTGCTCTACGTCCGTGTTCGTGCCAAACCACTGCACTATCTGCCCGGAATCATCCCTTACCGGTTGCACGCGCGTCAAAAAGGTGTGGAACTGCCCGTCCGCTCCGCGCAACGGGAACTCCATTTCGAACGGTTTACCGGATGCGATTGCGCCGGTCCAATTTTGCATAACCTGCGGCAGCACAGCCGGATCATGCACGCTCTGCCAGCCCCAGCCTTCCATTTGTTCCGGCCTCGTGCCGGTGTATTCATACCAGCGCTGGTTATACCAGAAAATGTAGCCATCGGCCTTGGCGATCCAGGCGAGTTGGGGCATGGAATTCGCCATCGTCCGGAATTGCTCCTCGCTTAATCGCAACTTCTCCTCCGCCCGCTTGCGCTCGGTGATGTCCGAGATCGAGCCTATCATCTTGTAAGGTTCGCCCCGGTTGTTTCTAAGCGCTGTGCCGCGTGCAGACCACCATCGCCACTCGCCATCCTTTCGGCGGACGCGGTATTGAACGACGTAGGGCGCCGTGTTTTTAAGATGACCATCCAAGGCCGCCAATACTCGATCCTTATCTTCCGGATGGATTGTCGCTGCCCAGCCCCCGATCGTTCTGGGAAATCCCCCCGGCGGATAACCCGTAATACCGTCTATGTCGCCATACCAGTCGACTTTCTCTTTGATATCCCAATCGTAAACCACATCCGTGAGGCTTTCAGATGCTGTGCGGAAAAGTTCTTCGCTGGTTTTGAGTGCTTCTTCCGCGTGCTTGCGTTCGGTGATATCATGACCTTGCGCGATTGTCGCGATTGGAGTCTTTCCATCATAAGCGAAAATTGTCGCTGAGTTCCAGAGAACGGTTCGTATCGATCCATCGACGTGGAGAATCTCAATCTCGACCGCATTCCACCGTTCGCCTTTGAGTGTCTTCTTAATAAGACTCATCGAGCTTTCCAGCCGATCCGGCGGAAAGAGAATCCCAAGAGATTTCCCAATGACGTCGGATGCTTTTCTTCCGGTCAACGCTTCGAAGGCATTGTTGAATCGCGTGATACGAAACTGAGTATCCCACACGATGATCGGTGCGTTTGCATAATTGAAAAGGCTTTCCAGGTATTCATTCGTTTCCCGCAGTTTCTCTTCCGCCCGCTTGCGCTCGGTAATGTCACGCGCCACCTTCGAGACACCAACGACATTGCCCGCGGTATCCTTGATCGGTGAGGATGTCACCGAAACATCAATGAGCCGTCCGTCTTTTGCCAGCCGGACGGTCTCAAAGTGTTGAACGCCTTCGTTGCGCCTGATATGGGCCAAAACTTGCTCTTCCTCGTTCAAGCGGTCTTGTGGAACTATTTGACGTAATTGAGCGCCCCACCGACTCATGTTCAGAATACCCAAAAAGCTTTTCTGCACCTGCGTTCCAACTGGTGATGATGCCGTTCAAGTCTTTTCCGATGATGGCATCATCGGATGATTCGACTATTGCCGCCAGGCGGGCGAAGGATGCTTCCGCGTGCTTGCGCTCTTCGATTTGAAAGACAAGCTCTTTGTTAGCAATGAGTAGTTCTTCCTCCGCCCGTCTGCGCTCGGTGATGGCCCGTCATTGGACTGAATCACATTGCGATGATCGACCAGATAGACGTTGCTGACGAACTCAACCTCGATGCGTCGCCCGTCGGAGATGTTTCAAGCGGCAAATCTTCGTAACGTATAAATTTTTTCTCCTGCAATTCCTTTAATTCAATTTACTTGCAGTGGTATCTTTGAAGAACCCAAGCTCCCAAAGCTTCTTTCCGATAAATTGTTCGCGCGAATAGCCCAACAATTCAATCAAGAATGCATTCACATCCACAACCATCTCCCGTTTCAGCGTCGAGGATCAAAATGCCGTCTCTCGCCGCCTCAAAGAGCCGGCGATAACGGCCCTCTGAAGCAATCAGCGTTTGCGCCGACTCAAACTGCTGCCGGTAAAAGCGAGCGTGCTCGCGGCGCCAGAGCAAACCCACGCTCGCCCCAGAGCCGACAAGAAGCGCAATGATAAGATAAATCAACATCGACAATCGCTCTCGTATCGGTGCGTACACACCTCCGAGAGGAATATCAACGCGGGCGACAAGAAACCATCAGGGGAATTCAGTACCAGCCCGTATGTCGGCGATCACCGGCACTCCCCGATAGTCCACTCCTTCGATAATTCCTTCCTTGCCTAACGCCGCTTCTACCGCAGGCGTATTCGTGTGCGTCAATGGAATCCGCAAATTGAGCGCGCTGTTTGTCTGGAACTTCAACTCGTTGAGGAAGAGCGCGTCGCTTCCATCTTTGCGGGCAATCAAAGTTTCCGATGTGCGGCTTGGTATGGGCCATTGCTTAATGAGTGGATAGAGGTACTCTTCCGGATCGATCCGCAGTGCAAGGATGCCGAGGAGAGTTTTCGGAGAATCGATATCCCTGATAGGAACCAGTATTTTCAAATAAACTCGTTGATCCTGTCCGTTACGGTAAAAATCCTGGAAAGTAATATTTCCGGACCGCACAAACCCGGTATTTTGTTCATCAAGAATCAGATGCACTCCTTCCCTGCTTTCCGGGACTACCAATCTCGTATTGAAGTTCGCATCCACCAGCATCGCGAGATCGTAATTATTTGCCTTCTGTGCCTGTCCCATCCATGCCACGATTCTTGTTTTTGCATCGCGGTCGTTCCGGTCTTTGAAGTATCGCTTAACAAGAATGGAAAAAACTTCATTGTTGTAGAATAGTTCAGCATCGGCAATACGCTCTTTTCGCCACTGCACCAGTTCGCCAACTTTGAGTTCTGCTATTGCTGAGAGCTGTCCTTCCACCACCGTACGGTATTTATGCTCATAGTCAGAATAATAGAAGTATCCGGCAGTAAGAATGCAGGCAGCCAGGAGGGCAAATATCAAAATGGAGAGCTTTAAACTTTGTTGTTTTTTTGCGTCGTAGGTTTTCATTTTTGTAATCCTCGAATCGCTCCAGAAACTCCGTTGATGTAACGGTGATGGTCCCTTGAGTGCTTTTCGGAGGAACCCTTTTGTACGTATGACATTGAACAAATGGCCCGTTCATCCCGGGTAAGTCCCGCTTTTGCAGGACGCATCGTCAACGACCCGATGGTCGACGACTCGACTCGGCGAGGTAGCAGACCCGTCGGGAATGATCATGGTACATGTTTTTACGGCAGCTTCTAGAAGCTATCTCAAAGATGGTTTCGATGTAGAATGCATTTGTAAATGTCATGCTGATCCCGCCGCATTTGCCAAAGGCATCACTTCGTGATTGGCGGGAGAAGCATTCCTCGACATTGAAGCCTCGTAGATTCACAATGCATGATTGTCATGGATTCTTCACTCCGCTTCGCTCCGTTCAGAATGACATTTTTAGGAGTTTTTGAGATAGCCTCTAATTATTAATCGTGGAAATGCTTCTGGCGATCATCTTCACAGTTCTTTTTGTAGATGCAGAGCCGGCACCATCCAGGCGTTCATGCAGTGCAATTTTCTCCATAATATTATGGATATGGCTTTTGATGGTATTCGTCGAAACGTGAAGCCGGTTACCGATTTCAACATTGCTTGCACCGTCGTCCAACAGCCGAACCACTTCTTGTTCACGCTTTGTCATCCGCACCGCCTCCATTAACTTGAATTTCCCCTTCTTCACCGCGTGTGTGATAATTTCGGTGAAGAGTGATTCCGCCGGCATGGGGGGAAGATCGGCGAGTCCCTTCGCGGCCGCGCGTATCGTTTTCAGAAAATCATCGGGGTTTGCGTCTTTAAGAATAAACCCTGAAGCTCCGGCGTTGACGAACCGAATAATATCCGCCTCTGCGGGAACAAGATCCATCACGATCACACGAGCCTTTGGGAAACTTTCTTTTTACCAATTCCACCACCCGCAAACTGTTTTGACTTCGTAGACCCAAATCCAAAAGAATGACATTCGGTTTCAGCTTCTGGATCTTGAGAAGTGTGTCTTGCTCTTCCCCGATGCGGCGACGACTTTGATATCGCGCTGGCGTGCAAGCATGGCCGTGATCCCGTTGCGAAAGAGACGGTTATCTTCTATGAGTAAGAGCCTGATTGCCTTCATCATCAGTTGAGTTTAGTCGGTGTTTGGGTCTGATTAGTCACTGCCATATCATACGAACAGAATGACCCGTCGCTGAGTGAGGTTTTGCCGACGCCATGCAGAACGATTGTCGTGGCAGTCCCCGCCGTTTTTATCGTATATGTGCCGTTAGGGTTGTTCGTAAATGCGGTGGACGCTAAATTTCCCAGCCCCGGTGCGTCTGCCGTAAGACCGACAAATGAGTTTCCGCCTCCGCCGAGAGTTACCGGCTTTGCGTAATATTGCTGCGCCTTGGCTGCTAGTGTCGTTAAGTCTGCGATCACGGAGCTTCGATTTTGGTCGACCGCGTTATCCTGGAACATCGTGATACCGACGGCCACGGCGATACCCACAATGATAACGCCCAAGATGATCAGAAGAAGCTGCTGCTGTCCCATTGAAACCTCCTAGTAAACTAAGTGAAATATGTTGTTGCTTAAGTTATGTACCTGACGGTACCTGAAACTTTTCAAATGCCGCTCCTAGAAACTCGGTCGAAATGTTGCCACAAAGAGGTTTTCGTCCAATCTTATAGCAGGCTTTATTGACTGCTGCAATTCCTGTGAAGTTCACAGATTTTTAGTCCCGAGGGACGAAATGTGTTTAGAAGCTATCTCAAAAATGGTTTCGATGTAGAATGCATTGGTAAATGTCGTGCTGATCCCGCCGCATTTTGGCGGGAGAAGCATCCACGACATTGAAGCCTCGTAGATTCACAATGCATGATTGTCATGGATTCTTCACTCCGCTTCGCTCCGTTTAGAATGACATTTTTAGGCGCTTTTGAGATGGCCTCTAGTTAGATAACTCGCTTTTGCTTGAAACCCCATTGGAGTGATTTATGAATTGTATTACGCGTGCTCTGTGTAATATCGGTTATCTACAATGTTAGTTAGTCTTCGTCGGTGTTTGGGTCTTTAAAGTTACTGCCATGTCATACGCAGGGAACGTCCCATCGCTGAGTGCAGTCTTGCCGACGCCATGCAGAACGACTGTCGCGGCGGTTCCTGCCGTTTTAATGGTATATACTCCGTTTGCATTATTCGTGAAAGTAGTCAATGCAAGCAACGCCAATCCCGGGGCATCCGCTGTCAACCCCACGAATGAGTTTCCGCCGCCCCCCTGGTTTTTCGGCTTCGCATTATATTGCTGCGCCTTCGCTGATAACGTGGTAAGGTCCGCAATGACTGCATTTCGGTTTTGATCCACCGCGTTATCTTTGAACAACGTGATGCCGACGGCTACTGCGACACCGACGATGATAACACCCAGGATGATCAGTAGAAGTTGCTGCTGTCCCATAGAATCCTCTTCTTATTATAAAAAGATTGAATCATCGAGTTTATTTATGTTCGTCTTACTCACCAATGTTATCGCCACGAAGTCACAAAGTCGCTAAGAAAAACAACCTTTCTTATTAATGGACTTAACAGAATTAAGCTTTCCTTAAAAAGTCTTTGTGTCTAGGTGCCTTGGTGGCAAAGCTTTTAGACTCTGCGTAACATCAATTACTCAATTTGCTCTATTATTAACCGGTGTTACGCAAAACTCTTAAACGCTGCGGTACATTAGTTCATAACTGTCGCGTACTATTACATCAAGAGAAAAGCGGTTAGTGTCCCGACACGTGCGTTGTTTCAGATGCCGCATCCCCAGCAGCATCAAAAAGAGGATGATTGTTGAACTGATGATGTCTAATCGCTTCTCATTAGTGTATACACCATAAGAAGGA
>CAWJKX010000189.1:0-5976 GCA_963843065.1 uncultured Bacteroidota bacterium | reverse complement strand
AAGTTTCCGCCGATGCCGTCAAATTGTCTTCCTGGCTTCTCAGGATCGATAGAGATCTGGACAGGGGTTCTGTCTATTTCTCCGGAAACTTTGAGAAGAAATGTTTTGTCGGCAGTCTGACCGTCCTTTGTACGCCCTGTCATTACGGCGAGATAAATTCTATCGTTCGCATTTCCGAAACGGGGATTTCCCTTTTGAATGATTATTTCCGTGGACTGTTCTGTTCTCACTTCGATCTGCCGTGTGGGCGCTATGACACGAAATCCTTTTACAGAAGCCTGCACGAGAAAATTTCTTAGCCTGAATGCAGGGGGCATTCTTCCCATTCTGCTTGGAAACAGCGAAACCGCTTCGATCGACGATGCTGTTGAATCGATAAGTTGAATGCTAGCGCCAGAGTAATCGTCGGATGGGAGTTCAAAGCAGACGAATGCGCCGGTTAGTGTGGTGTCGGCCACGGCTTTCGCTTTGATGTTGATTGTTGCCATGCCGTGTTCGGTATCCTGGACCACTTCCGTAAGCGAAAACTGCGAAAGCTCGGTCGTCACAATTTGTTTATCCCCGTTGCGTGTGTACATCGGGCGCTGCCTTTCTTTGCCGGTCGCAGTTACATCCGCCATCGAAGGGCCGATCAGGCAAATGCTCGAAGTAAATTTCATTAATTGGCCGTCGATCCGCAGACCGCTCAGATTGCCCCACGCGGTTAATTCTGCCTGCGCGAAAGAATTTTCAATTCCAACAGCGAACAATAGAGCTATTGCAAGAAAGAATGTGAAACATTTCACATTCGTCGCTCTAGCCGTATGATTGAAATCGATTCGTTCTGAGGAACACAATTCCTGTTCACACTTGATCCTGTTCATAGACGATCTCCATCTAATTGTGAAAAAAAACATCACACGCAACAACAATAATCACGATGCGGATTCAATTACCTTGTTTTATCGGGCTTAACCTCAGCAAAACAACGTCGTGCGACGGAATGTCGGCGGAAAAATCAGTGTCCGTTTTACCGATGCCTTTCTTTTGCCAAAGATCTCGTATCTGATATGTTCCGTTGAGAAATGGAAGATAAGCCCAATGAACCCTCATTTTCATTACATCATCACCCGAATTGAAAAAGCAGACAGCCCATTCACCATTCGATAGTTCTTTTACCCAAATTTCTTTGCTCGGATGTTCCATGAACCGGTAGCCTTGTTTTCCGAGAGAGTCTTGATCGACCGCAATTACTTCCGCATTCGTGAGTATCTCGCGGATCTCTGACGTCATCATTCTAACGTCGTTACCCGCCATTAACGGCGCTGCAAGCATAGCCCAGAGACTAAAATGAGCTTTCGACTCTGTAATAGAAAGTCCCTTATTACCAACCTCCAGCATGTCGGGATCGTTCCAATGATCCGGCCCGGCATATTTTTCCAGGCCATCTTGTTTTGCCAAAATATATTTCCATCCCGTGGCATAAACATCCTGACAGCTGTAACAGTCAGTAATGTCTCCGGTTGTTCTCCAAAGATGAGCCATCTTTGCTCCCCAAAGCCAGGGTTGGTTGTTTCCCCATTCGCAAAGGCTGTAAACAATCGGTCTCCCTGCGGCAAACAATGCATCGCCCATCGTTTTGTAAGTTTCTTCAGCATTGGCTGTGCCGTGATCGCACCAATCATACTTCAGATAATCAACACCCCATGAAGCGTACGTGCGGGCATCCTGAAACTCGTGCCCGCGCCCTCCCGGATAGCCCGAGCACGTTGTTCTTCCGGCGCAATTATGGATTCCGAATTTAAATCCATTTGAATGGAGATAATCGCCCAGCGCCTTCATTCCGCTTGGAAATCTTTTCGGATCGGGAACAAGATTCCCGAGACTGTCCCTTTCCATCGCCTCCCAGCCGTCGTCGACAACAATGTACTTGTATCCGGCATCCCGCATCCCATTCTTGATTAATGCCTGGGCTGTCTCTTTGATCAACTGTTCGCTGCAATTAACCTGGAATGAATTCCAGCTGTTCCATCCCATTGGCGGGGTAAGGGCAAGTCCTTGAAATTTTTGTGCATAGACCGAACACGAAATCAGCAGGAAAAATAAAAAGGCTAATCTTTTCATTGAAAGTCCTCTTATTATAAAAAAATATTTCTCGCGATTATTTTATTTTTTCTATTCGGGCAGCCCAGCCCCCGCCCGGTGAAAGTTGAATCGTTAATTTATCCGTCGATGAGATCTTAACGACTTCCTTTTTGTAATCAGTGGCATCGCGGTCTGCGTTGATGCCGTCCTTAAAAATTGTCGCCTGATACGCTCCGGCGCCGAGAAAAGAGAAGTCGAGCGTCACGTTTCGAGCATCCCAATTGCTGATGGCTCCTACATACCAGGTATCTCCCTTCCTGCGGGCGACAGCGACGTACTCTCCTACTTTTCCATCCAGCGGTACAGTCTCGTCAAACGTTGTCGGGACTTTTGTAATAAAATCTGTGCACTCCTGTTCTTTCATGTACGTGGTCGGATTATCCGAAAGCATTTGAAGGGGCGCGTTAAAGACTACATACATTGCCAGCTGTGCACAGCGGGTTCCCTGGCTCATCGGGTTATCGTTGATCGGCCTGAAATTCGCCTTCACGGCATTCCGCATGGCGCCGGGAGTGTAATCCATCGGTCCGGCGAGCATGCGGATATACGGGATGCTGGCGACATACCGCGGCTGATCTTCGACGGCCCATTTATAGTTCTCCAATCCCTTCACACCTTCAAATCCAATGACGTTGGGATACGTTCTCTGCAGACCGGTTGGCTTGAACACTCCATGGTAATCAACGAGCAAATGATACTCTGCCGCCTTTTTGGCAATTTCATAAAGAGAAACTACCGCCACCTGATCGTCGCGATCGACAAAATCAATCTTGAAACCTTTCACGCCCATTTTAGAATAGAGAGGAAACACCGTATCCTTCTGCTGCGTCACTGCGTACCATGAAGCCCAGAGAATGACGCCCACACCCTTCTGTTTGCCATATTCTATGATCTCTTGAAGGTTTATTGCAGGGACTACTTTTGTGAGGTTCAGCCCCTCGGACCAGCCGCCATCCATAATGATGTACGGTATTTTATTGGCTGCGGCAAAATCTATGTAATACTTATATGTCGGCGTGTTGATGCCGGCTTTGAAATCGACGTGCGAGATGTTCCAATTATTCCACCAATCCCAGGCGACCTGGCCCGGCTTGATCCATGAGACATCGGCAATTCTCGGGGGCGATGCAAGCTTCTGCACGATGTCATTGTTCAATAGTTCTTTGTCGCTCTTGCTGATGGCAACGACGCGCCAGGGGAAATTGCGGGTGCCGTTTGTTTTGGCAATGTACTCGGCCCTTTTTGTCGGAATATAGTTGATGCCGCCAAATCCGCCCAACTCCGCTTCTAATGGATACGGCGCATAGACCCCCATTAATCCTTTGCGGGTCTGATTAATATTCAGGTACATACCCGGATAGTCTTCAAGGTCCGCTTCCAGAATCACAACCTTTTTGTTGTTGCCGACGTCGACAAGTACCGGAAGGAAGGCCAATGAATCGCTTAAGAATTGAGAAATTTTGATCTCTCTGTACAACGCTTCAAAAGAAGAGTTGAAAATTTTTCCTCCCCGGTAATCCCACATATAAGGAAGAAAAGCCTTATGATCCTCAGTGAAATTGAAGTTGGCTTCTTCATTCTTTATGATGATCTCGCCTTTTTTCTTCGTAAAGAACCGGTATGCGACCGCGTCGTTGTATACTCTGAAAATAACGCCGTAGCCATTCTTGCAATTGATCGTGAGCTGGTTACAATCGTCCGGAATGCTTGCCTTTATATAATTTATCGCAGCGATGACGGTGTTAATTTTTTCTGTATTGGAGGATGAGACCTTTGCGTTATCGCCGAGCACGGTCGCCATCTTCTAACGACAAGGATATTGCCGACGGCGCAATAATCTGTTCTCCGTTCGCCTCCACCGACCATTCAAGCTTCGCACCCGCATCAATCTTTACGCTAATGGCGCCATCCGGGGATAATACTTCGAAGTCATTTTTCCTTTGCGCAGCGAGTATCGACGTGCCCAGCAGTAACACAACTGTTAATCCGGCGAGGATATTTCTCTTTGTAACGATAATTGGTTTTGCATGGAATTTGTTTTTTGAATTTGTCATATTGACCTGCGGTTTAATTTCCTATACTGTAACGTGAAGTATCAGTTAATTTACTAGAAGCCATCTCAAAACTCCTAAAAATGTCATTCTGAGTGAGTCCCGCGGCAGCGGGACGAAGCGAAGAATCTGGACAGCGCGGGGCGATAGCCAAAGAACGAGGGTTGCGCTGTAGGATGCCCTCACAGTCCAGAGCCTCCGCTCAGGATGACATTTACCAATGCATTCTACATCGAAACCATTTCTGAGATAGCTTCTAAAATGCTCTCTTTTATATTTGCAGCATCGCGCAATTTGGTTCATGAAATCTGCACATCAGATGATGGAGCATGTAGAAATCGGTGTAATGTATTGATTATTAAATATATATAAAAGCCACAAGTATATCTTCCGTGGCCAAGAGACGGTGTTGTCGCGAGACGGAAAAATGTATCCTTCGAAAGGAAAAAACCATGTATTGTTATGTGCCTAATGAAGAATCAGAAACAATGACAAAGAGAATAGCCGTGGTCATTCTATTCATCGCTATAATACTGAATTACGGCCAGGTGCTTGGTCAAATGCCGCAAACTCCGATCAAGGTTGAAACCAAAAACCTTCTGGTTTCTGTTGATCCGACCGTTTGCTGCTGGTCTGCGAAAGTCAAAGGGACCGAGATGCAGCTGAATGACGTATACTTTCTACCAGGCGACGACCCTTCAGGCTGGATAGTGGCCAGTTCCGTTGACAGCAACGCCTCGAGTAACTTCGGTTCGTTCGTTACTGTGACGCTGCACGGTGCAAAGCCTGGACAACTCGATTTCGACTATCATATCTCGGTCAGTAAAACCGGAAACGACATACTTGTCAGCCTGGACCGCTCGAACAACACGGGCAAGCTGATTGACGTTGGCGACATGGACTATTTTGTTTCGGCTGATGCGCGCCTTGGAGGAACCGCCGACAAGTGGATCACACTGGGAACACAATCCCGCAATCGCGATCTCTACGAACTTTGGTCCGTGATCAATTTGATCACTCCCAAAACGTACGCGGTGAATCACGTAGTCAGAAATTCGGAGACGGGGAACTGCGTATTGATGGGACATGTAACGGCGCTGAAGGGAGCCTCAAGGTTTCGATGTAAGGTCCGGCTGGAAGGGAAATGTTCCCGACCGGATGCAGGTTCGGGGATACTGCAGCTACAAAGTGACCGTGCCGCCGGGAAAAAGCTTTGCCGGAGAAAAGCTGCTGATCTGTTTCAATACCGATGCGCTCCAGGCGATGGAACACCAAGCAGACCTGATTGCGATCGCGCATGATGTACGTCTGAAACAGCGGCGGCCGATCGATCTCAACGACCGGGAATGGGTTGCAAACGATTACAGCCGTTTCCATGGATGGATGTCAGGCGGCAACAACGCCGATGCAAAGAAGTTCTTCGAGGAGAACAGCCTGGTGGATTTCTACTGGGGACTTGGAGGTCCCGGCCCGCAGGGAGGATTTGGAATATACGGCATGGGTGGAAGCACGCAGGGGCGACCATCGCGTGTTAATTATCCGGCCGAGTGCTTTCTTCCAATCCATACCGTCAAGTATGACGGCGAAAGGGTTATCGATTTCTCCAATCCTCTGACTGTCAAGCTGGAGCGTGAGCGTATTCTCAAGTGGCTGGCCGGTCAGGAAAAAAACACGGGCCGGGCTGAAATGGATTTTGCCGATTGGTGGGATGTGTGGCCAGGCCAGTTCGATCCGTTTATGAGTGCGTTGGAAACCTATCGTGCGGCGGGACTCCCTTTGCAGCACGCTTTCAACTTTCAGT
>CAWJKX010000188.1:0-24280 GCA_963843065.1 uncultured Bacteroidota bacterium | reverse complement strand
CAGTGGCTTCGCCGGCGAGCTGGTCGCCTGCTACAAGGCTGATAAGAAACGGAACGTGCACCCACAAACTGTTCATGATCAGCTGAGCGATGATCCAACCGTTGAAGAGATTCCCGGTAATGAAGAAATCATTCTGCAGAGACCGCATTTGGTACTGGATGAACCGTCCTCCCTCGACTTTCATCGCCCACATCACCAACGGGATGATGACAACCACGGCAATGAAACCGATATAGGTCCGCCATTTTGCGTACGTCTTAAACAATTCGTAATAAATGAGGTTGATCATGGGATTCCTGTATGACGGTACTACTATCTATCTCACAAACCCTGAATCATGTCATTCTAAATGACAAGGACGAGACAGGGTGTTCAAACTGATAATGATTGGACAGCGATTCTTGAAAATACCTGAGTCACAAATGCAATATGTCGTCTGAGCTGAGTGTCTAGAATGAGCGCAGTTATTTTTCACCCCTTAATTTTTTTTCCGCGTTAAAGATTCTTCACTCACCTTCGCTTCGTTCAGAATGACAATGATGAGGCATTGTTCGGCCAGAATGACAACACAAAGAATTTTTGAGATGAACTCCAGTTAGTTCTCTTCTGTAACCGAAAGAAAATATTTTTCCAGGGAGCGCTGCTGCTCCACAGAAAACACTTTGCACTTTGCCGCGACAAGTTTGGAGACAACGGCCGGAACGTCCACGGTCTCGACCGTTGCAATAATGCCGGAAGAATCTTCGGCTGCGGAGTGCACGCTTTTTATTTTCTTCATCACACCTAATGCTTTTTTTCGCGGCTCTGCATTAATCAATATTCTGTTTGCGCTTGCGCGAAGGAGCTCGTCAACGCTCCCTTGAACGACCAGTCTTCCTTTGTTGATAATCGCCATGCGGGTTGCAACGTGTTCGACTTCGTTCAGCAGATGAGACGAAAGGAACACCGTCATCCCATGGTCTTTGGAAAGGCGGGCGATCAATTCGCGCACTTCTTTCATTCCTTGCGGGTCGAGGCCGTTCGTCGGCTCATCGAGCACAATGAGCTCCGGGTCGCAGAGGAGCGCTTGCGCGATGCCGAGACGCTGTTTCATGCCGTGGGAAAATGTTTTCACGCGATCGTGTGCCCGTTCTTCAAGCCCGACCAATGCCAGGGAGTTCATGATTTTCTGTTTCGGTGGAGCCTTCCCAATGGTCAGAGACCCGGCAATTTCCATGTTGCGATATGCCGTGAGGTACAAATAGAAGTCGGGCTTTTCGACAATGCCGGCGACTTTCGCAAGCGCTTTTTCCCTTTCCGTTTCAAGCCGGAAGCCAAGCAATTCTACAGAACCGGTAGTCGGTTGGATGAGCGAGAAGATCATCCGGATTGTCGTGCTCTTTCCCGCACCGTTCGGGCCAAGAAATCCGAACACGTCGCCCCGGTGAATTTCAAGGTTGACGTCATCTACGGCCCAGCGGTTCTTGTAGCGCTTACCGAGGTTGGTTGTTTTTAGAATTATTTCTTCAGACATAAGAAACAATGATCAATGAGCAATCAACAATGAACAAAAGACATCGATATTATCTTGTTTTGAAAACGAAGAAACAAAAACAAAGTTCACTTACTGTTCATTTTTAATTGCTCATTGTTAATTGATAAATCATTCATAGTGCTTTAGCTGCGGCCACAATTCCTTGAGCGGCATTTTCAAATTCCGGCAGACATAGATCGCAAGATTGTTTTCGTACGGCATCGCGTACGCGCTTCTTACAGTATCCGCGATCGTAACACTCTCAAATTTATCTGTCTTACCTTTCAAATCCCCGCCGAGAACAATCACAAGCTCTCCATTGTAGCCCCGCGGTCCCCAGAGCCAATAATTGTTGTGCGGGCCGATCGATTTGGGCAAACCATATTTTTTTGAGTAAAAATCGATCGCACCGCACCGGCCATAGTTATCTCCGAAAATTGCACATACTGCCTGATCCTGCGGCGGAAGAGAATGGAAGACTTTCGCAACTGCCGCTGCCTTATCTTCCCAGCCGAACATATCGGCGTAGAACTGAGGAAGATTGCCCAGCTGTATTCCTTCGGGGCTTGAAGGCTTGATACCCAAAATATCGGCAAAGTGAATATACGATTCGACGGGCAATAGAGGAATCGCCATCGGTGCGAGAAGGATACCGCCGGCCACAACGACACCGAACACCGGCCGCAGCCAACGGGCGATCCCTGACGACGTCCACTGTTCAACGGCGACACCGCCGCCGGCAAACAGCATTGAATATGCCGGAGACAGATATTCCGGCTTGCTGTGGCCGTTGAGAATCAACACGGCCAATGCGGAAAGATAGACATACGCCAACAACCGGAACCGTTTCTCTTTTTTCGAAAAGAGAAACCAAGGGAGCCCCGAAAGCCACAACGGCAGCGTGGCCGGGTTTTGCAAGAGCAACTGACCGGTGAGAAAAATCTTCGGCGTAAGTGAAGAATATTTTCCGCCGGATGCATTGCGGATGAACTCGAGATGAGCCATGCCGTGCGTCGCATTCCAGATGATGAACGGAAGAAACAGCGCAAATGCGATCACTCCCGCAATATACGGATATTCAGTCTTCAGCCAGCGCCGTTCGGTCGTCGCCGCGGCGCCGACAAGAATCCCGAATCCGAACCACAGGACGCTAATTTTGTTGAGCAAACCAAGCCCCAGAAGAAGCCCCAAATACATCCAGTATTTTTTATCGCCGGTTTTCACAAGAAGAATAAGAACGTACGCCGACCAGGCCCAGAAGAGCAGGTCGAACGCGTTCATCGAAAAGAAACCGTCCATGGCGAGAAAAATGAGCGAAACAACGGCAGCGAGTGAAGAAATGCCCTGAGCGAACCGGCCGCCGCCGAGTTCGCGCGCCATGAGGCCTGTAAGAAATACCGTGGCCGCGCCTGCGATGGCGGGAAGAAGGCGAATGGCAAAAAGCGAATCGCCAAAAAGTATTCTGTTCAATGCGAAGATAAATATAGAAAAGGGGGGTTGGTCGACGTACCCTGCGCTAAGATGTTCGCTGCAGGCGGCATAATAGAGTTCATCCCGGAATATTCCGTAGCCCGCAAACGCATTCGTATAAAAATGAATCAGCAATTTCACAAGCGCGAACACGAGAAGGAACAGCGTACCGTTCGCGAAGAGGTCCTTTCGGCTGGCAAGCGTCTGTCGGGGAAATAGCGCGGATTCCATTCAATTATTGTACGTCGTCATTTCTGATCTTTCATGTACGCCTTATACCGGGCAGCAAAATCGGACTTTGGAGCAAAATTGTTTTCCTTCGTCTTCAGGAAGATTTCTTTCGACGCGGGAATGTTCCAGTATACTATGGTGCTGTCCTTCCCGGGAACAACAATACCGTTCGTCGCAACGACGCTTTGATCTCCTTTGATAACGAATTTCAGCGTATCATTGTGGAATTCGTGTTTGAAAACATCGCCGAGGCTGGAGAAAATTGCCTTTTCTTTCCAGACAAGAACGCTCTCCTCGATCTCAAGGCTGCGGTCCTTGACATAAAGTCCATCGTGCATTCGATCGAGGAGGTAGTCGTCCCCTTTCCATGAGCGAATTGCCTCGTCAAAATCTTTTGCCTGTTTTGCATCCTCTGATTCGTCCGATTGAACATTATGCATAATGGAGATAATTGTTCCGCTCTTTCCATCTTCGTTCATAGTTATTTTGTATTCCGTCGTTTCACTGGCAAGGCAGCCAAGGCCGGCAAAGGCAAGAGAAAGAGAAAAAAGGAGAGAACAAATCTTTATAGCCGTGATCGATCGTTTCATGATGATTCTCCTTACTATTGCGGATCGAAGCAAGAATTCATCGCGCCAGCGCAAGAGCAGTCGTTGTGTTCAAAAGTTTAGCGATTATTGGTGAGAGAAGCAAGAAAGAGCTATTGGAATGAAGGGCAGGATAGAATTGATTCCCTCCCCTGGAAGGGGAGGGCCAGGTCCGAAGGACTCCTTCGGAGGTGGGGTCAGTTTCGCCAGCTCATACCCGAGAGTTTCCCCTATCGTATTCCTCGTTTCTTCTTCTCGATGATCACCAACGCATCCACCGAAGCAGCGCAGAGCGGACAAACGTACCGCTTCGTCGTCTCGTTAAAATCGGGTTCTTGGGTCTGGTGGCAGTTAGGACATTTTACCATCAACGGCTTCTCATCGCGGGGCTTGGACATGCATTAGCCTTTAAGCAAATTCGTTATCAAAGCAATCATCTGATCTTTTTCTCTCGGCTTCCCCTCGGCAATAAGAAGTGTAAGAGCAGTCAATGCTGTGCTGCTGATTTTTATCGGTACCTGTTATTTTTATACAACGTTTTGTTCCTTCTCAAAAACTCCAGAAAAAGAAACGCACCGCTTCTTTTATTGCCGTCTATAAACGGGTGGTCTTTAATCGTAAAATACAGGAGATGCGCCCCCTTTTCCTCAATACTTGGATACAACTCCCGGCCGCCGAAAGTTTGATCCAACGCGCCAAGGAGTTGTTCAAGACCATGATCTTGTTCTACGGCGAAGAGGTCGCTCGCTTCTCCTTTGCGGACTAACTCTTTTTTCAGTTCATCAAGTTTCGCGCGGACTTCCTTAAGCGTAAGAGAAACAGATTTTTTAGACGATGTCCGCTTCTCTAATTTTCCTGAATCGTACGCCTCTAACGTTGTCCACGTATCCTCGTACTGCTTAATGATCGTCAGCAACCCTTGCGCCTCGTTGGATGAAAGCTTTTTATCACGGACGCTGGTGATAATCGCAATGGTTCTCTGCAGTTCAGCAATATTTGCCGTTGTGTGGGTAAGCGCCTTTTTGTTGACGGTGCATCCTTTGACAAGATGGTCGCGGAGAACATTTGTTGCCCATATTCTAAACTGTGTTCCTCGTTTCGATTTTACGCGATAACCGACAGAAACAATCACATCAAGATTATAGTGCTGCGTTGTATATGCTTTTCCGTCTGCCGCAGTATGTAAGAAATCCTTACATACTGATTTTTTCTGTAACTCTTTTTCCTTAAAAATATTGCCGATATGTTGCGTAATTGCTACGCGATCTCTGCCGAATAACGCCGCCATTTGCGCCTGATTCAGCCAAACAGTCTCGTTTTCTAAGCGGACGTCAATTGTCTCCCGTCCGCCTTTTGTTTTGTAAATGACTACTTCGCTTTTATTTTCGGGCTGATTTTTCATTTAACCGTCTTAGTGGATTTCGGCAGCATGTTCCAAAATGGAACTATTAAGGATTGCTAAATAGTTCTCACTGAAAATGTCGAGGGATGAAACATTTAATGTCGTTGTACGTCTAAGAGCATGACAAATACAAGGAAAAGCAAGTTATGCGCGGAGAGACATCACAGCAATTAAGTCTTGGAGATGGATTCATTGATTCATCGCTGTATGAACTCGATGATGAACTGAAACGAGTTGATGCTTTGCTATCACACGCCATTTGAAGAAGTATTCAGCGAGACCATGGGCCGGATGGTTTGACATATTAGTCTTTTCATGACAAACTGATATAACACCTTATTTCGCTTATATTTATATCAGTTGCGTAACTTCAGTTAGTAATTCATAATTAATTACGACCTGTCTTGCCTCCACCATCGCTCAACAACATCGGAGACCACGGTTTCTTTTTCGGATGCGACCCACTTATCATAGAATTTAATGTCCCCGCTGTCGGGGGGCGGTGCAGGGTAGTCGAGCAACACCCGTACCGGCAGGGGTGTTGAATCGCCGATGATGAGAGCTTCCCCGGGCCGAAGGGTCGGCAGAAGATCAAACAGCCCGCTGAAAGAATCGGGGACAAGTTTTCGCACATAGTTTTGGTCGGTGGGATTAGTCAGCCGCAGAGTGATAAAGTTGTTGCATTGCGACAAAATTGTTTCAGAAAGCTCCGACGGCCGCTGGCTCACAATCATGCATCCCACGCCGTATTTTCTCCCCTCCTTCGCTATTCGTTCGACCGTCCGGCGTGCCGCCCGGTTGTGGGCCGAAGGAATCTGCGGAAGATAGTTATGCGCCTCTTCAAATACGAGCAGCACGGGGAAATCCGATTTGCTCTTATTCCAGAAATTGAAATCGAATATCATGCGGGCAAGAAGCGATACGATAATATTGACAATGTCAAACGGAACGCCGCTCAAGTCAAGAACGGTGATCTGTTTCTTGTTCTCCAGGCCGAATATCTTGGAGATGACATCTTTGATCGCGACCGAGTCTTTGAACTTCTTCGGCTTGAACATGAATTCATACCGCTTATCGGTCATGCGGCTGTCCAGGCGGACAAGGAACCGTGTGAACTGCCCGAAGAACGGCCCTTCACGGGACTGGCCCCCGCCGTACCCGGTGATCCGTTCAGTATCGTAAAACTGGAACTTTGCCCGTACCTCGTTAAGATCGTAATACACCGGTGCGTCAATCGTGATAAACTCCTGCAGCGTGGGATTCTTAATCTTCTTCGAGTTGAGGACGAGGTCTTTCAAAAGCATTTCCTGGCTTTGTGCCGAGGCCTCGCTTTCATCGACAAAGGCTTCCCGCATTTCTTCAAAATTCATGAACCAGTGCGGAAGCTCAAGATCGGTGATATTGATGTTGTTTCCGAAATCGCGAAACGCGGCCCTGTATTCGTTATGAATGTCAAGAACGATCACATGTGTGTTGGAAAACATTTGAACTTTTTGGAGGATCGATGCCACAGCGGTGGATTTGCCGGATCCCGTGGAGCCAAGAAGGGCAATGTGTTTTCCAAAAAATTTGTTCGGGTCGATATATTGCCGTTCTCCCAGGTACCCGGAGATATCGCCGATCGCAAACCCGAATTGCGCAAACGTTGAAAAGAGCGATGTGATATCGCTGTCATCGGTCATGAACACATCGGACCCGATCGGAGGAAAACTGGCAATGCCTTTTTCAAATTTTCCATTGACGACGGAACCAACGAGCTGGATCTCCATTTCCTTTTTCGCCTTGACGATGTCGCTCATCTCCGTCTGGGTACTTCCCATGCTTTGTGTCAGGCGGGACAATTGCACCCGTGCGATCATTCCAATAATGCTTGTCGTGCCGACGGGAATTGCAACAAATGTACCAATCTGGCCGATGCGGTATACTTTTCCGCCCAGCGTTCGTTCCATCGAGACGATGGAATCGTCCATGAATGCGATTGCATTGGTGCTGCTGATGCTGTAGATGGTACCGATATGTTTTTCTGCTGCGGGCATACGCGTGCTGTCTAATTTTTCAGTGAGAATGGTGGTAAAAAGCGATTTGGTTACATGATAGTAGCAAAATTACGGTCGTTTGTCAATGAGGAAAAAAATGTTTTGAGGAGTGATGGCATTCCTTGATTGTCTTTATTTGAGGAGGATCATTTTTTTGGATTGTACAAACCCCCCAGCCTTCAACTGATAGAAGTACACTCCACTGGTGAACTTACCAGCATCCCACTTTGCGGAATGCTCTCCGGGGGCCAATCGTTGATCGATGACTGTGGCAACTTCCCTTCCCAAAATGTCGAATATTTTCAGCGTGACAGGTTCAAAACTTCCAATCGTAAACTGGAAATTGGTAGTTGGATTAAATGGATTAGGATAGTTCTGCGACAGGCTGAATTTTAATGGAGAAATTTGTTTTTGGGTGTTCACGCCCAAAATTGTTCCGTACGTTACCCCATTAATTTTCGCACCGACGAGGCTTTTCTCGTAAGATAGTCCATCACCCTCTTTCGTAATGCCAATGCTGTCGGCGACACCTGCCTGGAAGACCCTGCTGCCGGGGAGCACCCCTTGATAAGTTTCTGTTCTTCTGCTCAACCCGAACAAGGGCGACATTTCCGTATTCTCCAGTACCATTGTGTTTGAATACGTCGCTGTTGGATAAACAGCGATAGTGTCTCCTTTAACCGCCGAGAAATTAAAACGGAGATACTCCATAGAATCACTAAGCGAATATTGGAAAACCCGGAAGCCATCTTTGCGCAAAAATTCTGAGCCAAACCATTTTGAGAATAACCGCACATAGACCATACCGTTGTTTAGAACCGTGTCCTTGGCTATTGTCACAGAATCGTACCCGATGAACGATGTGAGAGGGTCCGGGTTTTCGGTAGCAACGACTCCATAATACCATACGTTCCCTGCGGTGAGTGGAAATTCAAAATCGTTTGCCTTACCCACATCATTCAATAAAAAATTCAGGATAACGGGAGTTAAACTTCTCTCACCGGTAAGCCACACCCTGTTATCCTTGTCAACATAGGAAGTTGCTGAAAGAGTGTATGAAGTAGCGAGATAATTCACCGACGTATCGGCAGTGCCGACATTTTTGATCAAATACACTTTTGTGGGGCCTGAAAAGTCGTTCACAAGTACATGCTGATTTCCGGAGGTATCGATGATGACTTGTCCCAAAGTCGTTGAATTTGAAGAAAGCGGAATATCTTGTTCTTCTCGTAAGCTTATGCCTTGTTTTGAAATTTCGTATCGCAATATCGCCGGGCTGATGTACGTATCTTCCGTTGATGCAAATATTCGAACTTCACCGTCAAGCATAAATCTGAAATTTGAAATTGCTGTATAATACGAGTTGGTCGAATCAATCTGAATCCCTTGTGGAGCATAATAATGGAGAACAAATATTCTTGTTGGATAAGCCAATGAAGTCCACCCGGCGTGCACGCCCCCCAGGCTGTCCATTTTCCAAACAAATTGACCGAGCGGAATGTTGTTTAAGAGTGTACCTTCCGAGAAATTCTGGGACGAAGGGACTTCATACAATGTAACAGGTGGATCGGTAACCCCGGCATTTATTTTTTGGTACACAAGGTATGAAATCGTTTGACTTGAAGAGTCGGCCCCGAAATACACGCAGTGCAATCCGTTTTGATCGTGTTGAATCTGTGGAAAGAATCCGTTTCCAAGAACAACAGTGTCAGAATATTGGCCCGCCTGGTTTCTTGTTACATAGAGGATCGTGCTTCGGTATGTTTCAAACGCCGAGCCTGGTTTGCCGGATAAAGGAGTAACTTTCTGCCAGACGACATCCAGAGTGTGCGATTCATCGACTGCAATCGATGGGTTCAAGCCATTGGCCATTGAAAGCACCCGTTCGACTTTTTGATCCACGATTTCTCCGACCGAGGCAGAGGGAGCGCCATAATAGGTCGGGGGAACGTCTGAATCAAAATGCGTCATCTTACTCCACGCAACGAATAATGAATCGTTGCTGTCGACGATTGAGTTCATCGCGAATTCATCGTGAGTGTTACTGAACGCATAGAAAGTGGAATGTCCTGTGTCGGGAATCAGGACAACCGATTCTTCGGGAGTTTGAGGGTGGAGCAAAATAAAGGGGATTGAGGAACTTTGTTCACCATCAAAAAATGGATAGCTAGTACTCATTAAGCCGGAAATGTAAAAAGCATCATGGGCGGGAAGAATTTGTGCGCTGATGCCGGGGTACGGCATAGTTGGAAAAAGTTGTTCATTCACCAGTTGTGCATAATCAACGGCAGAGACAACAAAGAGGAGCCCGGCTATGAAGCATGTCGTTTTCATATCGTTCTCTTGTAGCGAAAATATTCCGCAAAAACAATTACTTTATAAAACTCATTTTCCCCGCTCGTTGTTGGTTGCCGATAACGAGATGATAGAAGTAAACACCGCTGGCGACCGTGTTTCCGTTGTCCGATGTTCCATCCCACCTTGTGGCAAAACTCCCCGCCGGCACCCTCTGAGAAAGAAGACGTTTCACAAGTTGCCCTTGAATATTATACAATGAAAGCTCGGCATTGGAATTCGCCAAGGCAGCAGGAATAGTAAACGTAATGATCGTCGATGAGTTGAATGGGTTTGGAAAATTCTTTCCCAGCACCAATGTTGTCGGCAGCATCGTCGTCGCCGGTTGTTGCTTAACGCTCGTCAAAAGCGACAATCCTTCCGGTTTCATTGATCCCGTGCTGTCGGCCAGGTAAAGATTGACGAATGAAGGACGGAGCGACGGCGCCACGTTATACATTGATATCCACTCCTGATCTGTCAGCCGCGTGAAATTCGTTGCGAGATATTCATAGTAGCTCAAGACCGGGCCGATGAACGCAGTTGTCGTTCCGCCGGGCAAATCAGCGATAATTACCGCAAGATTTAACGGCCCCGTCCCGGCATGCAATACCCACCCGACCGGATTGCCTGCTGCATCTGTAGGTGCAGTGTGAATATCGGCGATGGTCATATCCTGCAGTTCTAAGCCCATGGCACCCGTGTAATAAAGTCTCGTGTACCAGCCATCAAGCGTTGGCGTGCATCCATATTCTGCAGTGTAAAGCATTGTTTTGAGGAACAATTTCTCTGCATTGGACAACGGCGTGTTACCTAATTCTTTGCGGGAGATGCTGCCTAGCGTGTCTGCGATGTCTGCCATTGCAGTGAAATAGTTCGCAGCCGAATAGTTCTGAAGCAGTGGTTCCTGAAACTCTGCAGCTGCATTTTCCGCGAAAAGCTTGATCGCGTCAAAGAACTGCGGAATCGGTTCGATATAACTTTCCGGGAACGAACAGGTTAGGACGCCCCCACTGTACGACTCTTTTGCATACAGCAGGAAATCGTGCCGCAGTTGTGCCCATGATGATAATTGTGTGTTCATCTTTTCTTGCCACCAAGCCGCCGTTTGCATGAACGGTGGAAGAGCACTCCTGTCGGCTGGCGGATTAAGAGCCCGGATAGAATTCAACCATCCGTTATAGATTGTGCTTTGCCAGAAGGACGGCTCGTAAGAATCAACCAGGTAACGCAGAGCGGAAAGATTGGATGAATACTTGTACTGATCGAGTTCCGGCTTCAATATCTGGGCTGCGGCATCGTTGCCGAGCGAAAATAGAACATCGAGTGTTGAAGGAAGCATCCGTAAGATCTTTGTGTTGTCGTAAATGATTTTATCATAGACAACATTTCCCGTTATGTAAGAATCGATAACAAATCGCTGCCCAAGCAAAAGAAACGAGGCCGCGGGCTTGATTTGATCCGGGCTCATCGGATCGGACATTAATATCTGCGAATTGATGCGTTGAAATGCGTACGGCTTATGCGCAACAGCATCCTGGAAATTTTTCCAGATCAGCGTGTCCAGTAATTTGTCGGCGCTCGCAAGGCCCGTTTCTTGAATCAAGGATTGAATATTCGGCAGCGTTACGTTGTCAGATTCGCCGGTAAAGATTTGGATGATGCTGTCGATTTCTTGAAGAAGGGAATCTTTACCCGCCGCTTCTGTTGTTTCGCTAACCAGTACCGCATCGATGGTCTGACGTTGTATATCTGCATCTGTCTGAGGTGGGTCGGCAGATTCCGGCGCAATTAAGTACATCTCAGTCCGTCCCAGCCACATCATTGCCTGAAAGTAACAAGTTAATAGCGGGCTCTGTGTATAGTGGCCGCGCGGAGTGAACTGGCTGAAATCTATTGTACGCGGAGTGCTCGAGAAAAGCGCGAATGATGCAGGCTGCTCAGCTTTGATCAAATTTAAGAGCTGGCTAACAACAGTTGTGTTCTCGCTAAACGCAGGTGCCGTTGGCTTACCTAACAGGATTAGCGGTACAGTCAAATAGACATCCAGATCGTTTACCATCTGTTTCATCGCCGGCGATGAAGAGTATTTTGTTGCAATTGCCGGCAATTGAGCGTGAAGGGCCGAGAGCAGCGTATCCAGTTTTTCGCTTACGATATTAGACTCGACCTGCATCAGTATTCCATCGCACGACATGTGCAGCGCGTGAAGAATCGCATCGGTAGATACGAACACCGGCAAATCATTATTATAGATTTCGAGGAATGCATTGCCGAAGCAATTTCGCTTCAAGCGTTCCGTAACAACGAATCCGTTTTTGTTTAAAAGCAATTGCTCTTCGGTCGTCAAACCATAACGAATGTTAACGCTGTCGAAATATTTTGCTGAAGAACAAACCGTGTGCGTCTCTGCCGAAAACGATCCGGCAGGATGGAGTGATTGTAATTGATCGGTTGTTAGATTTTGGTGAGATGAAATAAACTGTTTGTATGCGGAGGTATCAAAAACCGGAGTTCCTTGTGAAAATGTTATGGCGTAGATAAGAAATGACGAAGCCGCAAGAAGATACCGAGTTCGGTAAGATTTCATGACACGCCCCTTTCCGGAAGGAAAAATATTCCGGTACAAAAAGTATATCAGATAAGGATTAGAATCAAGCAGGAAAGAGAAAATCTACTTCATTTTTTGCAGGTTCCCGAGGCCATCGTATGCTGCATATTTGTACGCCTCGGAGAGTGTTGGAAAATTGAACACCGACTGAATGAAATAATCAATGGTAAGTCCCTGCGAAAGCACAAACAAGCCGATATGAATCAATTCTGACGCGCCTTCGCCAATAATATGGACGCCGAGGAGTTTCTGGTCTGAAGGAGAAAAGAGGAGCTTGATCATTCCGCTCAAGTCGCCGATGATCTGCCCGCGAGCGTTGAGTTCAAACATTGCACGGCCGGTGCAGTAAGGGATTTTTTTCTCCTTTAACGCCTCCTCGGTTGCTCCAGCGTATGAAATTTCCGGGATTGAGTAAACAGCAAGGGGAATAAACGGCGAGACTTGCTTCTTGTATTCAAGCTTGAACGCATGACACATCGCGACCCGCGCTTGTTCCATTGATGTCGATGCAAGGGAAGGAAAGCCGATGACGTCTCCCGCGGCATAAATATTCGGGACTAAAGTTTGGAACTGCAGGTTGACGGCAAGCTGCCCTTTTGCGTTGGGAACAATCTTTAATTTTTCTAATCCCAGGTTTTTTGTGTTCCCATATCGTCCTGCCGCGATCAGCGCTTTGTTGACGGTGAATTTTTTTCCGCTCTTCATGTGCACCGTAACAATGTCGGTTCCCTTTTCCATCCGGTCGTACTCCTCGTTCAACAGTATCGTCATTCCGAGGTCAACGAGGTGTGTGTGCAGCCGTTCGGCAATCTCCCCGTCGATGAAAGAGAGAAGCCGCGGTTTTGATTCGACAAGCGTTACGGGGATTCCGAGAGCGGTAAAAATCGTTGCATATTCACAGCCGATAAAACCGCCGCCGATAACAGCAAGATTCTTCGGCATGCGGTCCATGTTCAAAACGGAATCGCTGTCGTAGACCAGATGGTCGTCGATCGGGAAATTGTCCGGACGGTTGGGGATCGAGCCTGTGGCGATGAGGATGAATTCCGCCGTGTATTTATCAGCGGTGCCGTCTCGTTCGACCTGAATTGTGTGCGCGTCGACGAAGGAGGCATGCCCAAAGATCAATTCGATGTTGTGCCGCTCGATGTTCTGGTAAATGAGGTCCCACTCGTTGTTGACGACATGGGTTTTGCGGTACATGAAATCTTCGATGGAGATGTTTTGCTTGACGCTGTAATCAATACCGTACAGGCCGCGCTGCCGCAGGTTTGAAAAGTAGAGCGCTGTTTCTCGAAGAGTCTTGCTCGGCACGGTTCCTGTATTGACCCCTGCACCGCCGACCCGGGGAGCTTTTTCTATGATCGCGGTTTTTTTGCCGAAGTATGCTGCTTGCGCCGCTCCCTTTTCACCCGCCGGTCCCGAGCCGATAACAATAAGGTCGAAGTCGTATGTGCCAGCCATTGAAAGGATTATTCTGAATATCTGAAGAAGATTGAGAAGAAAGATACACCTTTTTTGATAAGAGGCAATATGCTTTGAGTCTGTAAGTCCGAAGTCCGTAGTCAGATTCTGTTTTTAACAGGCAGGCAAAAAGGCTTAGAACTCCGGACTTCGGACTAAATTCCCCTTGCTCTTGCCGCGGAAGAGACGTATATTAGATGCGCAAATAATAGTACATCGTTATTGCGCTTGTCATTGCTTTTTCGCTTGAGATTTTTCAAAGACAGAGGCACAGGGTTTTCCTTTTCCAAGGGGGCCCTTCGGACCAATTTCTGAAACATCGATAGACGAAATTAGATCGCATCGAAAGGTAGATGCAGCAAGCCGTTGATGCGATTTTTTGTTTATGGCAGCAAGAGTCAACGCTGTACGTCTTTCCGCTCAACAAGTCGAGTCTTCGACCGAAAGCGGAAAGGTTTTTGAAAAATCTTTTTCGAAAGGAGACGTTCCATGGAAAAGGGAACAGTCAAATGGTTCAACCGGACCAAAGGTTTTGGATTTATTTCACGGCCGTCGGGCGAGGATGTGTTTGTGCACTACCGCTCGATCGTCGGCGAAGGGTTCAAGAATTTGAACGAGGGCGACCAAGTTCAGTTCGAGGTTGAGAACGGACCGAAAGGTCTGCAAGCCGCAAACGTGCAGAAGATATAACGCTGCACCGTATTTTTGAGAAGTCCCGTGCCGTGCGCGGGACTTTGTGTTACCACCCGATCCTCGAGAGCGAGGGCATAAGGAGGCTTCAAACATGCTGAATGGCACCGTAAAATTCTTCAATTCAACAAAGGGATTCGGTTTTCTGACGACGCCGGAAGGCGAAGACATTTTCTTCCACAAAAGCAACGTGAAGGATACGGGGTTTCGTGATGAGCTTCGGCAAGGAGACAACGTGAAATTCGAAATCCGGGTCGAGCAAAAAGGAAAGCGCGCGTACAACATCGCACGCGTATCGTCTGAAGTCCCAAAGGAAAAGGACAGCGTATCTGAAGTCCCCAAGGAAAAAGACAGCGTGTAGGCTTGTCATGCAGGGCTCCGCTGATATGAGAAAAGCCGTTGTGCGAGCGCATGACGGCTTTTCTATTCTTACTATTAGCTGTTTCGGATACCTTATTAACTAATGTTACGTAAAAGGCTGAAACCTTTTCATATGTCGCCCCTAAGGGGCTTGCTCGCCAGCCCCTTGCTACAAATATTGCGCTCCCATCGGAGCTTTATTCGCTGCTAATGCCGTTTCTAAAAAATAAAGTTGTATTTATGCAACCGTGTTCATCCTGGATGAGCCGTCGCGGCTGCGTCGAAGGATAATTGATGGACTAAAATACAATATTTATTTTTTGAAGCGGCACTAGAATTCTTATAGATTTCACAGATGTTGAGTCCCGGAGGGACGAAATATTTGTAGTGATAATTAGTCATGCCTCTTTGAAGCTCCGTAGGAGCGATACTGGAATTGTATTGAGCGTGCTCTGCGTAACATGAATTATTAATTTACACCAGCGAATATTTCAGTATACCAAATTGGAGCAAGGTGTCCGACATCTATCTAAGATTGCATTTCAAGCAAAAACTCTTAGATTTATTTGAAATCTCCCTATCGCAATCGTCAGCGTAAAACCAGTGCCATTCATAATTCCTAATTCTTAATTGCTCTCATGATTCTTTCCGACACGAAAATTCTTGAAGAAATGAAACGGGGTACCATCGTCATCACGCCGTTTAACAGAAAACATCTCGGCTCGAACAGCTACGATGTACATCTTGGCACAACGCTCGCGATGTATGATGACGAGATCCTCGACGCGAAAACGCACAACAGGATTCATCACTTTGAGATTCCGAAAGAAGGGATTATTCTTGTTCCGAGCAAACTTTACCTTGGCGTCACCGAAGAATACACCGAGACACACCGCCACGTCCCCTTCCTCGAAGGTAAAAGCTCGATCGGCAGACTGGGAATAGACATTCATGCAACGGCGGGCAAAGGCGACGTCGGCTTTTGCAATACCTGGACGCTTGAGATTTCCGTCCGTCAGCCCGTTCGTATTTATGCGCGCATGCCGATCGGCCAGCTCATCTACTTTGTGATTGACGGCGACGTGGAAGTGCTCTATAATAAAAAGGAAAATGCAAAATACAACCGGCACACGAATAAACCCGTTGAGTCGATGATGTGGAAAAACTTTAAGAAATGATTTCCAAGCGAAATGTTCAGAGCTCCGGTTATTTCCAATGATTAATGTCGAGATAGCTTGACATTTCTTCCTTCTGAATTTTTACGTTCCTCATTTCGGAGACGCTTCATGAAACGCTTCTTTTCTTTACTGTTTACTGTTTACTGTTCACTGTTGATCGTTCATTGCTCGTTGGCTCAGTCGAAACACGCGCTAACGTTCGACGACATGATAAGCTGGGGGCGGGTTGCCGACCCACAGATATCGCCCGATGGAAAATGGATTGCCTATACCATCACTTACTATAGCAAAGAAACAAATAAAGGCAACAGCGACATTTGGATTACATCTGTCGACGGCGGAGAAGCAAAGCAATTAACCAACAGTCCGAAGGCGGACAACTCGCCGCGGTGGCTGCCCGACGGAAAAATGATTGCATTCATCTCGGCCCGCGATGGAGAACCGCAAATTTATACCGTGCCCATCAGCGGAGGCGAACCGACAAAGATCAGCTCTATTTCTACAGGAGTATCGGGCCTTGTTGTTTCCGGTGATGGAAAATATTTTGCTTTTACTTCGGATATTTTCCCCGACTGCGCGACCGACAGCTGCAATAAAGCGCGCAACGATGCGATGGATAAAAGCAGCGTGAAAGCAAAGATTTTTACACGGCTTCCGTACAGGGTATGGGACCACTATACCGACGGGAAACGAAGCCATGCGTTTATTCTCCCGGCTGCCGGCGGTATGGCAACTGATGCAACACCTGGTGATTACGATACTCCGCCGATTGATATTGGAGGAAACGTCGATTATGCGTTTTCTCCCGACGGTAAGGAGTTTGCATTCGTGCGAAACACCGACCCGATGATTGCCGTTTCGACTAACAACGATATTTTCACCGTTTCACTGCGCGATGGAAAACCTGTAGGCGAACCGAAGCGAATTACCGACAACAAGGCGAACGACAATCAACCGGTCTATTCTCCGGACGGAAAGTACATCGCGTACCGTGCGATGAAACGCCCCGGCTTCGAGGCGGATAAGTACGACATTATCATATACGACCGGGCCACAACAGAGCGGACGAATATTACTGAAACATATGACCGCTCGGCGGATGAAGTTATCTGGTCGCCGGACAGCAAGACAATATATTTTACGGCGGATGACCAGGGTTATCATTCAGTCTATAAAGTCTCTCTGCCTGGGGGAAAAGCAGAATCAAAGGTCGAACAAATTACCACAAAAATATACGTTGCCGAAATTTCGCTGACACCGGATGGCAAAACATTCGTGTTCAGCAAAACAACCGTTCGGAACCCGCACGAAGTATGGCGCATGGATATCGATGGAAAAAATCTGAAACAGCTGACAACGACAAACGACGCGAGCGTAGCAAAAATAGAAATGAATCCCCTGGAAGCTTTTTGGTTTGACGGCGCAGAGGGGAAAAAAGTCGAGGGGTTCATCCTTAAGCCACCATTCTTCGACCCGAACAAAAAGTATCCGATGGTGTATCTTATTCATGGCGGACCGCAAGGACAGTGGGACGATATTACGCATTACCGCTGGAATCCGCAAATGTTCGCTTCCCCCGGTTACGTTGTTGTCATGGTCAACCCTCGCGGCAGCACGGGATACGGCCAGCAATTCACTGATGAGATATCCGGCGACTGGGGCGGAAAAGTCTTTACTGACCTCATGAATGGCGTAGAGTATGTGATGAAAACGTATCCATTTATTGATACCTCTCGCATTGCCGCGGCGGGCGCCTCGTACGGCGGATACATGATTAATTGGATTGAAGGGCACAACGACAAAGGGATATTTAAAGCGCTCGTGAGCCATGACGGCGACTATAATTCTGTCAGCGCATTCGGCGCAACGGAAGAATTATGGTTTGAGGATTGGGAATTCAAAGGGACGCCGTGGGAAAACCGGATGCTGTATGAAAAGTTTTCACCAAGCAACTTCGTAAAGAATTTCAAAACGCCTATGCTTCTTATCCATGGACAATTAGATTACCGGCTCGACGTCAGCGAAGGTTTTCAAATGTTCACCGCACTCCAGCGGATGCATGTGCCGTCAAAAATGCTCTACTTTCCCGACGAAGGACATTGGGTGCTGAAACCACTCAACAGCGAGCTGTGGCACAAAACGGTGTTGGAATGGCTGGCAACGTATTTAAAGTAAGTGAAAAGTTAAAAGTGCAAAGTGAAAAACCGCACATATAAGTATTATCAAATAAAATTTGAAGACTAATTCCTGTTATGGCAATGAAACTTTTAACTTTTAACTTTTAACTTTGAACTTTACCGCGCGACTCCTCCAGAGTCAAAAAAAGTCAAATTCGCTGCTCTGCATTGGCCTTGACACGGATATAGCAAAGCTCCCCGAGGTTTTGAGATCACATGAGAATCCGCAATATGAATTCAACCGCCGGATTATCGAAGCAACAAGCGACATCGTCTGCGCCTATAAAATCAATTCAGCTTTTTATGAAGCGGAGGCCGAGCGGGGCTGGCGAGCGTTGCGCGAAACACTGCGCAGCATTCCCCCGTCTAATATTTCTATCGCCGATGCAAAACGGGGTGATATTGGAAATTCATCCGAACGTTATGCCCGCATTTTTTTGAATGAATTGAAATTCGACGCTGTTACCGTCAATGTGTACATGGGAAAAGACTCTATCGCCCCGTTTCTCCAATCGAGCGAGCAATGTGCGTTCATCCTGGCGGTAACGTCAAATCCCGGAGCAAAAGATTTTCAATACCTGAAAATCGGCAGGAAGTTTCTTTACGAAAAGATTATCGAAACTGCCTTGAAATGGAACGCGAAAAAGAACATTGGCTTCGTTGCCGGGGCAACAAAGCCGAAAGAACTTCGTTCAATCAGAAAAAAAGCGCCTTCCACTCCGCTGCTCATTCCCGGCATTGGTGCGCAGGGGGGAAGCATTGAAACAGCGGTACGGTACGGGTGCGACGACAAAGGGTATCTGGCAATCATCAACGCAAGCCGCAGTATTATTTATGCATCAAACGGTGAAAATTTTGCGGAAGCCGCGCGTGCGGAAGCAATAAAACTCAGGGAAGAAGTCAATTATTGGCGGGGAAGGTTTTTCAAACACTGAGCACTCCGGTGTTTGTGTCGATCCCTCCACGCCACCAAGTACAATTTTGCAGGGGGACCGGACAATGCATTCTGTCGAAATTCACGAAGACATACTTCGTCATCTCTGGAGCAAACAATATCTCGATACTGAACGCTTGACGACTCTTGACGGCCGAAGGCTGAAAGTGATTGAGCCGGGAGTTTTGAATCGCGGCGGCGGACCCGATTTCCGCGATGGTGTCATTACGCTGGACGGGCAAACGTTTCGCGGCGACATCGAGTTTCACCGGACGGCTGATGATTGGAACGCCCACCTCCACAATACCGACCTGAAATATAATTCAGTTATCCTCCACGTTGTTCTTCACAACAACCCCGGCGCAGGAGTAACAATGTCGGCGTGCGGACGGTTGATACCGGTGCTCGCTATTGACGAATTCCTTTCATACCCGATTGAAAAAGTGGTCGAGCACGCGATGCGCGACGAGCACCTCTCTCGTTCGGTGCCTCTTCGTTGCTTAGATCGGAACAATGAAATTGGTACCGATGTTCTTGAAAAGTGGATTCAAAATCTCTACCGGGAACGATTAAAAGAAAAAGCTGTCCGCATGTTCGGCCGTTTGGTTGAGATTATCGATGAACAACATCGCGCGGTTTTTGAGCCCGGTGAAAATTACGAAGCTCTGCCCGAGGAAGAAAATCCGGATGAAATACCTATTCCGGAAACGCGGATTGACGAAGAACAATTGCGCCAGGTGGATGCTTGGGAACAACTTCTGTACGAAGGCGTTATGGACGGGCTTGGATATTCCAAAAACCGGATACCGTTTGCTGCGCTTGCAAATCGCGTTTCGGTACAGCGTCTTAAATATTCTTTTGGCCAGTCTGAACTCACGGATATGGAGCTTGAAGCGATTCTGTTTCGCGTTTCCGGCTTGCTCCCGGAGATTCAATCGATTCATGACCAACAGTCCAAAATACGTCTTTATCAACTCCATACCGCATGGAAAAATCTTAATGCCGGCCCGCAAATGATCAAACTTCGCTCCGTAGAATTGATGCACGCTGCCGAATGGACGTTCAGTCCGACACGTCCGGCAAATTTTCCAAGTGCACGCATTCCCGCGGCAGGCATTCTTCTTGGCAGGATGTTATACCGGCAGCTGTTGACCCACATTATCACAATCATGAACGGTGCATACTCTTCCGCTGAGGAAAAGCTCGAATATCTTCTTTCTGTACTCGCCATTGACGAAGATCCGTTTTGGAGTTTCCATTACTCGTTCACTGAATCGTCTCCTCGAAGGCACTCCCTGCTTGGCGATACGCGTAAATACGACATTATTGTCAACACAATTCTTCCGCTATGCAGTTTGTATTCATTTATTTTTAAAACAGAAAACCTGAACGAATACACTCTGAAAACCGTGGCAGTGATTCCTCTTCTCGAAAACAACTTTATTACGCGAAGAATGGAAAAACAATTGCTTAAAGGAAAGCTACATTTACGCTCTGCTTTAGAACAGCAGGGAATAATTCAACTGTATAAACGCTATTGTTCTATTGAGCGGTGCAGCGAGTGTGAAGTTGGCAAAGTGGTCTTTCAAAAATAGCTAATGGCTGACTGGGAACGGGAAATAGAAATTGAACTGCACCGGGCAAGAGAATCACAGAATCCCGGCCGACTACGCACCGTTGCGCGCCGTATCGCCGGTATCGCAATTCAACAACTGCAAAAACGAAATGCGCAGTTACCCGTTGAAAGCGATTATATGACTGCCCTCCGAATGTTCATGGAATCCAAAAACATCCCGGTCGAGCTTGCCGCTGCGGCAGCACGTTTAGAGGCGCGGCTTTCCGCAGACTTCACTTCTCAAAGCCTCGACCCCGTCGGCGATGCGATGCTTATTGCCGGGTTTGTAAGAAAAAAATTGGAGAGCAGCGCGGAGAATAAAACCGGTCCATACGATCCGGATTAAACTTCTTGCATTGTTCGGAACGAAGCGCTACTTTCTTGTGTAGGAAAAGGTGAACCATGCCGGCAATCCCGAACAATCATGCGTCTATTTATCTTGACCGAAATGAAAATCAATTCGGCCCGGCGCCGGAATGCTATTCTATTCTTCGAAATGCAACAATAAACGAACTCAGCAATTACTCACGCGATTTTATGCGCGGCGTGAAAAGTATCCTCTCGGAAACGCTCGCCAGCGAGTACGATCTTCCGGAACCCAGCGTTCTTCTCAGCTATGGGAGTGAGGATATGTTGAAACACATCGTCCACTGCTATCTTGCCGGCGGCGAGACGATGATGGTTCCAAAGTATTCGTGGTGGTACTACAAATCGGTTGCGGGCGAAGTTGCCGGTAACGTCGCTGAATATCCTATACATGTCGATGAAATAACTTTTTACTACGACATAGATGAAATTATATCGTTCGTTCAAAGCATAAAGCCAAGGATAGTGCTGCTGGCGTCGCCCAACAATCCCACAGGAAACTCCCTCCCTGCAAACGATGTGAAACTTCTTCTGCAGAAATGCCCCGACACGATCATCGTTGTCGACGAAGCATATTTTGGTTTTACTGATTCTGCCGACGACGGCATGCCGCGGTGTACGCTTCAACATCCGAATCTTGCCGTGCTGAGAACATTTTCAAAGCTGTACGCACTCGCCGGAGTACGTATCGGCCATGCCTTCGTGGGGAAGAATTTTCAGAAACTCATCATGTACAGCGCACAGTATTTGGGCTATAACGTAGTGTCGGAACAGCTTGCACTTGCCGCTCTTCGCGATAAAACCTATTATCAATCACTTGCATCAATAACAACTAAAGAACGTAAACGCTATTACGAATTCTTCCGTCCAGTGGATGGATGTAGAGCGTTCCGATCGGACGCAAACTTTGTTCTCGTAAAAATTCCGAGCGAAGATTCCGAGCCGCTTAAAAGGCATCTCGACAAAGCCGGCATTCTCATTAAATTCTTTTCTGGGAAAGAATTTAATGTATTCATACGGATCACGGTTGGAACACCGGATCAAAACTCCCTTCTTATCCGTGAGATGGAGAAATATTTTTCCCATAAAAACGCCCTAATTCCCGAACAACATTAACTCATATGCATTGCGTTATCCTTGTTGCCGGGACGTCCTCCCGGCTTCGCCCGCTCACCGACTCAACCCCGAAATGCCTGCTCAACGTCGGCAACCGGTCCATCTTGGAACGGACGATCCGGGCAGTCTTCCATGCAGGGATTATTCACTTCACGGTTGTCGTCGGTTTCCAGGATTGGATGGTCAAGAATTTTCTCAAACGGAATTTTCCGTCGCTCGACTTCACCTTCATCATCAACAATCAATTTGATACTACGAACAATGCTTATTCACTCCTGATGGCACGGGAAGAAATTGACGGGCACGAACTTCTTTTGCTGGATGGCGATATTGTTTTCGATGACGAACTTATTCCGCTCCTGATAAAATCACCGCATCAAAGTTGTCTTGCTGTGAGAACAAGTGGGAGTGTTGGAGAAGAGGATGTCAAGGTTGAAGTAACCGATAAAAAGGAAATTGTCCGCATCGGTAAAGAGATTGCGTTGGCTTCGGCGTACGGTGAATCAATTGGTATCGCGAGATTTTCGCGCGGCAACACAACACAACTTTTTACTACACTGGAAAAAAGAATCAGAACAGAGAATCGAGTAAACGAGTTTTATGAAGCCTCGTTTCAGGAAATGATTGATGACGGAACGCGTATGTACGCGGTCGATGCCGGTTCGTGCCGTTCCATAGAAATCGATACTGTTGAAGATCTACACACAGCCGAGTCCCTTTTTTCCTGATATGCAACCGTCCCTTCCGTACAGCTACAAAAATTCAGTTAAATCCAACATTTCGGACGAACTGGTAAACGTCTACGTGCAGCGCCCGCTCGCTGGTATCGTCGTACATGCAGTGTACTTCACGCCCATAACGCCGAACCAGCTCACCATTATTGCAACGCTCTTTGGAATTGTCGGTGGAATTTTTCTCAGTGTAACAGACAGGCATCTTGCGGCTGCCGCCCTTTGTTTTTATTTAAAAGACATTATCGATTCTGCGGACGGACAGCTGGCTCGTGCGAAACAACTTTACAGCAGGCGGGGAAGATTTCTCGATTCGATCGGGGACTTTATTGTCGATCTGTTCTTGTTCAGCGGTATTTGTGCTTCTCTCCTCCGGAGCGGCATGGAATTCCCGATCGCCTTTCTTATCAGCCTTACCGGGTTTTTGGGAATCAGCCTCCGGGTGTCATATCATGTTTTTTATCAAACGTCGTATCTTCATCAGGAAAAAAAGTACGAAGCAAACCGAATCACGGAAGAGCTGCGTGAAGAGGATTATGATGAAGACGCTTTGACAATTCGGCTTCAAAAAACATTCTACATTCTCTACGGTTGGCAGGACCGTCTTATGAAGCGTCTTGACTCATGGAGTCTGGGGAACATCGAAAGAAAAAGTGAATCCGTGAAAGCGAGATGGTACCAGGATACCGCAGGATTGCGGCTTGGCGGATTTCTCGGAATCGGTACCGAATTCGTTCTGTTAACGGTATGCCTGCTGCTTAGCAGTGTTCAACTGTACCTTTTCTTCACAATCATCGTCTTAAATTGTGTTTGGATATCGGCAATTCTTTATCGAAAAATTTTTCTCGCGGGGAAAATATCGGCAGAAAGAATAAAAGAGAAGTAAGAAAGGGGGATTTATTTTTTTGCCTGCATTTCCTTCCGGATCTGCGCCTCAAGCTTAAAATGTTCTTCGGCGGAAATGTTCAACGATTTGCGGAATGCTTCAAGCGTTTCCGCTTCTTCGGGCGTCACAAGTCCGTCTTTCCAGACTTCGCGGAGATGGGCAGTGTAAGACGATGCGCTACCCTCCTTTTCCATTTTCGCAAAATCGTCGTTCGACATCCCACCTTCGGTTTTCACGATCGTCAGCAGCTCCCGCTCGTCCGGAGAAATGACGCCATCCTCCCATGCCTTCCGGAATAATTTTCCAAGAAGCCATGGGAGGTCGCGTCGTTTCTACCGGACGAGCGGGGAGCTGCTGACGATCAAGAAAACAGAAGGTGGGATGTCGAACGACGATTTCACGAAAATGAAAAACAAGGTGTGAGCCCATCGTATTACACTGCCCATCTCCGCGAAGTCTGGAAAGACGGACTTGTGACGCCCGAAGAAAGCGGAAACGCTTGAAGCATTCCGCGAATCGTTGAACATTTCCGCCAAAGATTTTGAAGCTTGAGGCGCAGTACCCGGAAGGGAGGTGAGC
>CAWJKX010000187.1:0-6000 GCA_963843065.1 uncultured Bacteroidota bacterium | reverse complement strand
AATGGTTGGATCATCGCTCAGCTGATCATGAACAGTTTGTGGGTGCACGTTCCGTTTCTTATCAGCCTTGTAGCAGGCGACCAGCTCGCCGGCGAAGCCACTGCGGGTACATTTCGATTGATACTGATACGGCCCGTTTCGAGGGAACGCATTCTCAATTCTAAATACATTACCACGCTGCTCTATACAGCGTCGCTTGTCTGCTCAATCGCACTCCTCAGCATCGGGCTTGGTTTGTTAATTTTTGGCAGCGGTGATTTGCTCGCCATCGATCGCGAGATGCTCACGATTTTGCCGGAATCGCAAATGTGGCCGCGTTTCGCCCTTGCCTACGGCCTTGGAATTTTGTCGATGTGGGTTGTGGCGTCGCTTGCGTTTTTGTTCTCATCCTTCGTGGAAAATGCAATCGGCCCCATCATCGCGACAATGGCGGTCATGGTCGCCTTGCTGGTTATTTCAAATTTGCCGGTTGAAACGTTCGAGCCGGTCAAGCCGTACCTTTTCACAACATACCAAAATGTATGGCAGCAGGCATTTAAGAATCCGATCGACTGGGAGAACATCGCCAAATCGTGCAGTGTCCTTTCGGCTCACTGCGCTGGATTTTGGTTGATAACACTTTTTGTCTTCCGGCATAAAGACATTCTTTCATAAGATTAAAAGTCCTTTACAAACGCCGCATAGGAATATTCATGCACATTCGTCAAAGCCTCGCCGAGATTAAGAATGGTTTTCATCCGACATTTTGGGTGGCCAACGGAATGGAATTGTTCGAACGCCTCGCGTACTACGGACAGCAGATTGTATTCATGGTGTATCTCCGCAATAGACTCGGGTTCACGGAAACCGAGGCGGGGACACTTTCGGGAATTTTTGGGGGATTGATTTATCTCCTGCCGATTCTCGGCGGAACGCTTGCGGACAAATGGGGCTTCCGCCGGGCATTCAATATCGCCTTTTCAATTTTAGGACTCGGTTATTTTCTTATCGGCTCGCTCGGAATGTCGGCCTTCGCGGGAATATACGGAGGATTGTCGTTGTACTGGCTCCTGATGGCGTTTCTTGCCTTTACGGCCTTCGGCGGGTCTTTCATCAAGCCATCCGTGCTGGGAACGGTCGCCGTTGCATCAACCGAAAAAAACAAATCGTTCGGTTTCGCGATCTATTACTGGCTGGTGAATGCCGGTGCTATGATCGGTCCGACCATTGCGTACTTTGTACGGGACAGTTTCGGAAACGAATTCGTGTATCTTGTGTCATCGGCCAGCTGCTTTGCAATGCTTGCTGTTAACCTCGTGCTCTACAAGGAAGTCAAGGGCGAGAAAACGGGGGCGGCAGAATCCCTCGGAAGGAAGATTGCGAATCTTTTCGTAGTCCTGGGCAATTTCAAATTCATGATTTTCCTGCTCATCTATTCGTTGTATTGGATAATCTTTTGGCAGGAGTTCATTATCGTGCCGTATTACATTACCGATTACATTGGCAAAGAAGCTCCGTATGAAATCGTGCAATCATGGGCCGGAGCCGGAGCGATCATACTTTTTCAAATTCCCATTAACCGGCTGACCAAAAATATTCCGACACGCACTGCCATACTTATTGGATTTGCCGTCTCATCATTTATATGGATCATTATCGGTATTCATCCCTCGATTCCGACGATCGCGGCGGGCATCGTTGCGTTTGCGATCGGCGAAATGATCCAGGCGCCGCGTTACTATGAATACATTTCCGAGATTGCTCCCTCCGGCCAGCAAGGATTGTTCCAGGGATACGCATTCTTGCCGATTGCCATTGCTCGATTTGTCGGAGACCCAATTGGAGGATGGCTGTATCAGAGCGCAAAATTGGCGGGCGATCCATCTCGTGTATGGTGGTCTCTCATCGGGATCGGAGTCTTCGGAACGCTCTGCATGGCGGCGTATAATAAATACGTTACGATCTTCGAGGCAAAACAAGCATTACGAGGGGCTTAGGAGATCTTCTCTCGCAAAGACGCCAAGATATTGCGCGGCAATTTTTTTGCGCTGTTGCGTCTTTGCTGAGCTGCTACAATATTAGAAACGACAATTACTTGAGGTTATCGATGAAAAGAGTTCTCCTTGCATCTGCGCTGTTGACCATGGCGGCGATCCAGCTATCGCATGCTCAGACGCCAACGGCTGCGGAAATTCTTCATAATATGAAAAGTCAATTTGATTTGGTGAAAGACTATACCGCGACATTAAAGGTCGCGGTAGATATGGAAAAAATGCAAATTCCGGAGATGTTCGTGACGATATACTTTAAACAGCCGGATAAAATCCACATTGAAGCGAAGAATTTCGCGATGGTTCCGCGGGAAATTGTCGGATTGAATGCGGCACAGCTTGTCGATAAGTTTGATGCAACAGTGGTAGGGAGTGAACGAAGAGAAAATGTAACGGTGTACAAACTGAGGCTGGTTTCAAAACCTGAAAAGGGAAAACCGGTACGCGAGAGCTATATCTGGGTGGACGGCGCACGCTGGGTCATGATTCACTATGAATCCAAGCCGTCGGATGTGCGAAAGGTAGCGGTTGATCTTGAGTATGAGACCGTTGACGGAAAATACACGCTGCCATCAAGAATTGAAGCCCGCATGGATACACAGCAGTCTCCCGACTCTTCCGCTGAAAAAATGTACAACCCACAACGCCTGCCGCGAAAGGGAACCGCCTCGATTATGTATTCCGATTACAAAGTGAATACCGGCTTGTCGGACGAAATCTTCGAGAAGAAAAAGGATCGTAAATAGTGAACAGTAAACGGTCATTAGTAGCCAGTATGCAGTAGACAGTAGGAAGTATTCATAAAATTGCGGTTTTCGTGAAGGCTAGCCTGTACCGGCTGGCCTTTTCTTTTTTATGGCCGGGCACTTGACTTTTGCTATTCTAAATATTATTTTAGGCTAGCCTAAATTTATTAAGAAGGAAGGCATGCCAAGTATCAGCGTAGAAAATTATTTAAAGAATATCTATGAACTCGGAGCGACCGAGAAAAAGGTTACGACAACCCTGCTTGCCGCAAAGCTTAAAATTTCCCCCGCATCGGTCACCGACATGGTAAAGAGGCTTTCTAAAAAGGGCTTTCTCCGGCACGTACCGTATCAAGGGGTTGAAGTGACGGAAAAGGGAAAACGTTCTGCGCTCAAGATCATCCGGAAACACCGGCTGTGGGAGATGTTTCTTGTGGAGATACTCCATTTTTCGTGGGATAAGATCCACGAGGAAGCGGAGGAGTTCGAGCACATCATGTCCGAAAGGATGGAGGAGAAGGTCGACGAAGTACTCGGTTACCCTAAGGTCGACCCTCACGGCGATCCTATCCCTCAAAAAGACGGAACAATAAAGAAAATGAATCTCCAGCCGCTGGGAAACGCAGAAGAAGGAACAACGGTGCGCGTTCTGCGCGTTGACGACGCAAACCCTGAAATGCTGCAATATGCATCATCCATAGGACTTTCTCTTAACAAACGGATAGTTGTAAAGCAAAAAAATAAATTTGATGATTCAATGGTTGTCAAAATTGGCGCGAAAGAAACGGTTGTCAGTTCGATGCTGGCGCAGAATATATTTGTCGAGGGATGACCGCATCGAGGGAAGAATATGACTACTAAAAAAACTAATCCGACATTGCCTGATGATTCAAAGGAAGCACTGCAGAAAGGTTCTGAAGAGGCAACGCACACCGGCCACCTTTCATTAGAGGGAGTGCATGGTACGGTGGCGGTTCCGAAGGATGAGGACGGTTTCTGGAAGAACTGGCGGGCGTTTGTCGGGCCAGCCGTTCTTGTCAGCGTGGGTTACATGGACCCGGGTAATTGGGGGACGGACCTCGCTGGGGGAGCACAGTTCAAATACGGCCTGCTGTGGGTTATTGCACTGGCGAGCTTTATGGCGGTCATCCTTCAAGTGATCTCAGCCCGTTTGGGCGTGGCCACTGGAAAAGATCTGGCCCAGTGCTGCCGCGATTATCTGCCGAAATGGAGCCGCTGGCCTAATTGGATCTCTATGGAAATTGCTATCGGTGCGACGGATCTAGCCGAAGCGCTGGGGAGTGCGGTTGCCCTCAATCTATTGTTCCATATCCCGATTGCCTGGGCGATCATCATTACCGCAGCCGATGTTCTGATCCTGCTTGCTTTACAAGGACTGGGAATGCGGATGATTGAAGCCGTGGTCGCAGTATTCGTGGCTACTATCGGCATTTGTTATGCCATTGAGATATTCATCCTTCCGCAAACGCAGCCAAGTTTTCTGGAGATGGGTCAGGCGCTGGTTCAACCCAGTTTTCGGCAAACAGGCATGCTCGTCATAGCTATTGGAATGATCGGCGCCACTGTTATGCCTCACAATCTGTTCCTGCACTCGGCCCTTGTGCAGACGCGGAAGTTCCAGCGCGACAACCGTTCGATCCGCAACGCGATTCGGTTCAATACCATCGACTCTTCTGTCGCGCTAGCTGTTGCATTCGTTGTCAATGCTGCGATCCTGGTCCTGGCGGCGATGGTTTTTCACGGCAAGGATAGTGTAACGGTGGCTGGCGGGCAGGTGGTGATGTTCAGCCCTGACAGCGACTGGATCCGCATAGCTCACCTGACATTGGCGCCGCTGCTCGGGACTACGTTCGCAAGCACGCTGTTCGCTGTGGCACTGCTCGCCAGCGGACAAAGCAGCACGATCACCGGCACGCTGGCCGGGCAAGTCGTCATGGAAGGCTTTATGAATTGGCGTATACGTCCGTGGATGCGAAGAATTATCTCGCGGACACTTGCCGTGGTTCCGGCGATCCTGATCATCAGCGTCCGCGGAGGCGGCAGCGTAACCGATTTGGTCAACCTCAGTCAGGTTATACTTTGCCTCATACTCCCCTTTGCAATGTTCCCCCTTTTGTATTTCTCCTCTTCACGTAAGATAATGGGAACGTGGACCAATGGCTGGTTCCTGACGATACTTGGATGGGGAAGCGCCATCATGATCACAGCTATGGCCATCTACAGTCTGCCGGAGTCGCTTAGCGAGGCATGGCGGGTTATCGTCGGTGGATAATCTTTTTCGCACAACAAAAAGGAAACGCGTATGTATAAAACGATTCTCGTAACCTTGGATGGCACTCCTACTGACAGGGCGATCATTGAACACATCAAACAACTCGCCCGGGTTATGCAAAGCCGCGTAGTGTTGTTGCATGTCGCCGACGGTTGGGCGGCCCGCACGTTCGGTTCCGATGCCGTCAGTCCTGAAGTCGTTGAGGACAGAGATTACTTGGAAAAAGTGAAAACAGAATTCCGCTCCGATGGCATTCCGGCTGAAGCAGAGTTGGCGTACGGGGAACCCGCAGAAGAAATCGTCAAATGGATTCAGAAAAGGGGGTGCGATCTTGTTGCAATGAGTACACACGGCCACCGTCTGATGGCTGACTTGTTTCTCGGAACTACAGTCACAAAAGTTCGCCACGGAGTCAGCGTGCCCATTCTGCTTCTCAGGGCGAAGTGAAATATTCCTAGTGCCGCTTCCAAAAATAAATATTTTATTTTGAAGTGCATCAATATCCTTCGACGCAGCCGCGACGGCTCATCCTGAGCAAGCGGAGCGCGTCGAAGGAGGCCGTCGCGTCGCTCTTCGGCGGGATCAGGATGAACATCCTTGTACAAATACAACTTTATTCAATTGAAACAGCACTAGGTCCTTAGACGGGGCTTTTTTGAGGCGCAGAATCGAACGAGCCTGTTTGCTGTTACTCCCAGCGCATCGATCTATCGATGTTGACACGGATCCATCGTGATACGGGTGGGGAGCACTTCATTTGAACGGTTCCCGAAATATACTATTGGGTTAATCTCTTTGGGCTGAGGAAGTTATATGTTTGAAACATCTGAAAAATTGTTTCGCGCTAAGGCGCGAAGGTTCTGTTTTAGAATTATTTTGGGACTTTGCGTCTTTGCGCGAGCCGCACTTTCGGGATTATTCAGAAGGCTCA
>CAWJKX010000186.1:0-18325 GCA_963843065.1 uncultured Bacteroidota bacterium | reverse complement strand
GGTACACCGGGGGCTCTTAAATGAAGTCAGAAAAGCTTGTCTCACGCGAAGCCGCAAAGACGCAAAACACCTAATTCGGCTTTTCCCAAAGGGGTTGGCTTTACCAGCGACTCTACGTGATGCTTTCTTTTAAATTACTTCTTTTCCGTCAGCCAACCGTTGTCCGTCAGCCAGTCCGCCATACGCTGCGGCCATGATTTAATTGAATTCAGCTGTGAGCGGTCTCCCATATTGAATCCATGTTTCCCCTGCGCGTAAAGATGCGCTTCCATCGGCACCTTCGCTGCCCTGTATTTCTGAATCAGTTTCACGACAGGTTCTGAGCAGCATTCGTCGTCGTTCGCAGCGAGCATAAATGCGGGGGGAGCATCTGCCGGGACAACATCGGGAATTCCCAACGGCCCGGGATACACAAGCATTTGGAAATTTGGTTTGCCGTTTAACCGATCGATAGGGTCGGGTGCATTCGGGTCGCCCATGCCGTCCACATACGCCACCAGCGCAACGACCTCTCCTCCGGCAGAAAAGCCGAGCATTCCGATCCGCGATGTATCAATATTCCACTCCTTTGCACGACTGCGCACTAATCGCATCGCGCGGTACGCATCCTGCTTTACGTTATCCATCGAGTATGGAGAATTTTCTTCGCGTATCAATCTATATTTGAGCACAATAGCTGTCGCGCCGAGACTGGTCAAGAACACCGCCGGGTCGCGCCCTTCGGGATTAATAACAAGCTGGCTGTGCCCGCCGCCGGGGCAGATGACCACTGCGGCACCGTTCGCCTTTTCCTTGTCCGGCAGATAGACCATAAGGGATGGGTTGTGAATATTTTTCACCCACCAATCTTTTGATACCTCCGGCTCGTTGCGCCGCGCTTCAAAACCGGGCGCCCCGTTTTGCCAAAGAGGAACGACGAAGTATTTTACCTGTGTGGACGCTCCCTCATGAAACAGAAGAATTCCTGCTAGAAGTGTAAACAGGGAGCGGGTGATTTTGTAATGTGTCATATGGATGAATGTGGTTATGATTGGCATGAATTATTTTTCTGAAAGCATAATGGCAAAAGCATGAATTGCGAGATGTTACGCAAAACAGAGCGTAACCTTTCATAGGTCAAGCTTCCAAGTTTACAGAATCGAATAACGCTGCATCGTTCTCACGATGAAGAGATTTGCAATGACAAGGTTGATTCCATGTGCTGTGTAACAAAGGGGACAGTGCGTTTTCAACCGGTAGACCAGCGCATGCACTAAATACATCCCCAATCCGACCGAAAAAACCGAAGCAACAAGAAACAATATTTCAATGCTATCGATGGGAACAAAAAGTATTGCTCCATAATAAAGCAAGCCAAGAATGCTGTTCGGGACGCCCAGGACTTTTGCTTCCCGCGTATCCAAGATTTTCATGCACGCTTGTTTTTCCATCCTGCAAAACGCCGGAATCCATTTACTGTCCGCTTCAATGATCCGATAATACACCAGCGAAAAATACGACGCGATTATGAGGCCGGCAAGCGCACATGATAACAGCGGCAACTCAACCATGGTGGAAAGTATGAATCCTTCAACCGAGAATCAACTTCTACAGATTTTGGGTAGCGACCGAATTTGAACTGGAGCTAAACGGCGCGACGGCGGGAGAGGTTTTTCAAGAAGTCTTTTAATAAAAGCGCAGAAAATATGGGAGCGGCACTGTGGGCAATTTGTTGGTGTGCATCTGAGAGACTCTTTAAGAGAGGGAAAGGAATTCAAAGGTGTTTAATCTTTTTTTGCAAATTCTAATTGCCTCATTTGAAGAATCAATACCAATCCATTTTCTGCTTAATTGCTGGGCGGCAAACAAGGCCGTCCCTGATCCACAAAAAGCATCCATAACAATATCTTCTTTGTTGGAAGATGCTTTAACAATCATTTGAAGCATTTCAAGATTTTTCTCGGTCGGATATTTTGTGTTTTGCGGGTCTTTGAACGTCCAAATATCTTGTATTTTTGTTCCTGCCTTCATCACCTCATCCGCAAAGATTTTCTTTCTCGGATTACCCGTTGATGACCATTCAATAAGGCATCTCTTATCTAATTCGTCAAGGACTTTCGGATTATACCTCCAATGTCTGCCGGGAGGCGGAAGCATTCCCTTCCATTTCTTACCAGTCTCGCCCTTGTCGGTTTCTCCCGGAGCATGAAGAGGTGTTGTCGTATACTGCCGTCCGCCCTTATCCACTGAACGAAACCGCTCATCGTTTTTGTCAATATCAATTCTTTGACGCGGGTCATTCCATGTGTAATCTTTTGTTTTTGAATAAAACAAAATCATATCTTTTACGTTTCCATATCCTTTGCGGGCAAAATTTTTGGGGTTACATTTCACTCGTGTAATATCGTTAATGAAATTCTTCTGTCCAAAAATTTTATCCATCAGTACTTTGACATAGTGCCCCATCTTATCATCAATGTGAAGATAGATTGAACCCTGATCGCTAAGCAGTTCTCGTATAAGACCAAGACGAGCACTCAAAAATTTTAAATACTCTTCTCCTGAAAGAGTGTCTTTGTACGCAACCCTGCCTCCATCCATTCTGCTAATTGTTGCAAAGCGTTCTCCAGAAAACGTGAACTCTTGTTTTGTTCCGTACGGCGGGTCAATATAAACGAGCTTTATCTTACCGCGAAGTTTCTTTTCGTCTGACAAAAAATTTAGAGCATTGAAGTTGTCGCCGTGAATTAATAAGCTTTTCACGCGTTCCCCCCATCTGAAATTTCAAACAGATTTTCCCTTGACCAAATATGGACGGTGATTCGTGGTTCCATTGCAGGCGTTGCTCTTAACGAAGAATGATTGCGAATGAACTTGTAATGAGAGAAATACAATACTATTGCCGCATTTAGGTTGTCCAACTTTTTTGAGAGGGTATTGGTAAGCCGTATAAAACTATGCATTTGGATGCGGATTGTCAAATCCTGGTAACGACTTCATTTTCATTCTTAATCACGCCGGCAAAAGCTGGAATCAAAGTTTTTTGCTTGTTCATCACGATGAATGCATGCTTTCGCTGGCTTGGTAATAGCTCGTATATTTGGGTTTTCAAGCTAAGTCGTTGTTGTCGGGCCGTATTATATTGGCGCATGATAAACTTTTTGTATATTGACTCGTCTATATTTGAGAGCGGGCAAACTTTGCTGCTTGATTTTGTGTTATATCTGTAGGTTAAAGCCAAAAAAATTTACATTTCGAACACCATAACATACAACGTGAGGATGGTTGCATGAGAAAAAATGTCAGGCTGTGGCTTCTTGTAGGAATCATCGCAGGGCTTGGAGTAGGATTCTTCGCTAATGATAACATCTATCTTAAGATCAACAAGAACATGGATGTTTTCGCACAAGTGTATAAAGAGATTACCACCAGTTATGTTGATGAGGTAGATCCTGAAAAATTCATGCATGCGGGTATCGACGGCATGCTCGAGACGCTCGACCCGTACACTGTTTTCTACGGCGAAAAAGAAGGAGAAGAAATCGATCTTATTACGCATGGCGAATACGGCGGCGTCGGTGTTTCAATCGGGATGCGCGACGGATACATTATCGTCATCGCTCCGATGGACGGCTACTCTGCCCAGAAACAGGGCATCCGTGCCGGAGATCGAATTATTGAAATCGACGGACAGAAGATTTTTAACACGAATCCCGATTCGGTCCGAAGCATGGTGCGCGGCGAGCCCGGAACCGAGGTGAAAATGAAAATTGAGCGCGAGGGGGAAAAACAGCCGCTTGACTTCGTACTCGTGCGCGAGGAAATTCAGGTGAACAATGTTACGTACTCGGGGTATCTTAACAACGGCATCGGATATATCCGCCTTGAACGCTTCTCGCGCCGCGCCGGCGATGAGGTGCGCCAGGCTCTCAGAGAATTAAAAGCAAAGGGTGATTTGCGCGGAGTGATTCTCGACCTCCGCAACAACCCCGGCGGTTTGCTTGAAGCCGCCGTTGACATCGTCAGCAAATTCAATCCCAAAGGGAGCACGGTCGTCACGACGCGGGGGCGAAGGAGCGAGGATGAAAAAGTGTATACTGTCGCCGAAGACCCGATTGCAGGCGACGTTCCTCTTGCCGTCATCATCAACAAGAATAGTGCAAGCGCAAGCGAAATCGTTGCCGGCGCAATTCAGGATTTAGACCGCGGTATTATTGTCGGCACACGCTCATTCGGCAAGGGATTGGTGCAAACAATCACGCAGCTCGGCTACAATACTTCGTTGAAGATAACCACCGCACGCTATTACACGCCGAGCGGCCGCAGCATACAGGAAATTGATTACAAACACAAAAATAGCGACGGGATTTTCCTTGTCACGCCCGACAGCCTGCGGCGTGAATTTGCTACTGAGCACGGGCGGAAATTTTTAGACGCAGGCGGCATTGCCCCCGATTCCACGGTACCCGAAGTCGAGCACAACGCCCTTTCACAAGAACTGATTCAGAGAGCGATGTTCTTCATGTTTGCAACCCATTATGTTTCGCAGCATCCAACCGGAAATGGAGATTTCACCGTTGACGACGCCCTCTTGAAAGAATTCGAAGACTATGTAAAAGAGAAGAAGTTTGACTTCAAAGACGACGCCGAGGAGAAGCTTTCAGAATTGAAAGATGTTGTCCAAAAAGAAAAATACGGAAGCACAATGATCGCTTCTCTTGACACTATCGGTGCGCAGCTTGAAAAAGAAAAGGTGAGCGCGTTTACTCGCCATGCGGATGAGCTGCGTGAAGAGCTTCGAGAGGAAATTGTTGAACGGTACGCCGGCGACAAGGGGCGTATTAAAGCATCCCTTGACCACGATGTCCAGGTACAAGCGGCGGTGAAATTGCTCGGTTCCAAAAGGGTGTACGTCGCGCTGCTGAAGCCGGGAAAGTGAGTCTTATTCCATTCGTCCTAAGAAGACGAGATAAGCATTCATCCAATCGGTCGGGGTAACAGGTTTTCTTCCAATGCAGTCATTGAAGATTTTTTGGATGCTTTGGGCTCATGGTCATTTCATTAGCTTCTCCCGCACCAATTTTTGCACAAACTGAAAGTCTTTTTCGTTGTGAACAAAGTCGAGGTTGTCGCTTTCGACGATAAGCAGCTGCCCAAGTGTGTAGCCGCTGATCCACGACTCGTAGTGCCCGTTGAGCTGTTCCAAATATTCCCGTTTAATGCTCTGTTCGTACGATCTTCCCCTTTTTAAAATCTGCTTTTTCAGCGTATCAACGGAGGCACGGAGGTAAATCATGAGGTCAGGCGGTCGCAAATATTCAGTCATCACCCGGTATAATGCGACATAGTTTTCATAGTCGCGCTTGTCCATATTGCCGATCTCGTGAAGGTTCCGCGCGAAAATTTCGGCGTCCTCATAGATAGAGCGGTCTTGAATAACCGACTCCGGCGATTCAACGATCTGTTTATGGTTTGTGAACCGGTGCGAGAGAAAATAGATTTGCAGGTGGAATGACCACCGCTTCATGTCGCCGTAGAAGTCAACGAGGTACGGGTTGTCTTCAACCGATTCAAAGTACGGCTTCCAGGAAAAATGCTTTCCAAGCATAGTCGTGAGAGACGATTTGCCGGAGCCGATGTTTCCGGCGACTGCAACGAAAGTTTTGTTCTGTGGATATGCCATAGGAGTGCTCCGTAATAATTTCCTGCGAAGTCCGTGCACGGCCGTTTGAATGCTGGCCGGAAAACTTTTTATTGGAAATTTTTCTCTAATTCCGCGGCCGCCGAATCGATCAACGACGCTTCGCCTTCAATCACCTGCGCGACTTTTACAATCTGTTCTTCCGCGAGTTTCCACTGCTTTTGCTCGATGGCTTCGCGGACCGCAGGAATTGTTTTTACGCCGTATCCCGTGTAAAACCCGGGCGCATAAATCTGATGCCTGAACCACGGGCGCCCCGGCAATCCTTCTGTTGTTGTAAGTTTTCGTTCGCTCGCAATAAGCTTTGCATTGACCCCCTCGAAGGAAACCGATTTCTTTTCCTTAATGCCGGCCGCAATCCTATCGTACCGTTCAGCGCATCGCAGGAGCAAATCAACAGCGTTTTGCAAAGGGGAAAAATTTAAATACGGGGGAAGGTCTTCCATCGACGGCGGCACCGATTTTTCTTTTGGATCGGCCGTTGCCGCAAAAACTCCCTCTTCAATCTCTTTGTTTCGTTCGCGGATATCGTCCTGCTTACTTTTCGCAAGTTTCTGCAGCTCGTCTAAGTATTTCCGCACTGTCTCCGAAAAACTTGTGAAAGAGTATGGAAGTAATTCTGCGTCCGCCAGGCGGATAACTGCTGTGCCGACAGTTTGTGCAAGTGCACGACCGTACTTGAAATCGGTGTCGGAGAAATGAGTATAGTAATAAAAATCATCGTAGACTGAGTGGTAGGTTCCGCCTCCCCCTTCTCCGCCAAAACCGATATTAAGGGATGCAAAACCGCAATGGTCAAGGAAAGCAGTGTAATCCGAGCCAGAGCCAAGCGCACTTATTTTCAGGTCTCCCCGAGTCCTGATTTCCCGGCGGTCATCCGTGGAAGGAGTACGGGCGATTTGCAGCAGGTACGAGCGTTTCCAGACGGAAATATTTTTTTCCGGGTCGTTGATATCCCGCATGACCGCGTTAATGAATTTTTCCAGCGTATGCGACCCGCCAACATAAATGTAACCGCGTCCGTTTGAATCGGAGTTTATATACACGACTCCTTTTTGTTGGAGCTCATCGGCATGAGTTTCAACCCATTCGGTCGAACCGAGCAGCCCCTCTTCCTCACCATCCCACGCACAATACACGATTGTCCGCTTAGGTTTCCAGCCTTGCTTCACAAGCTCTCCCAGGGAGCGGGCTTCTTCCAACAAACAGACTTGCCCTGAGATCGGGTCTTCAGCGCCGTTGACCCACGCATCGTGATGATTTCCGCGAATTATCCATTCATCCGGAAAATCAGCGCCGGGAATTTTTGCAATAACATCGTAAATCTTTTTTTGATCCCAATTGAACAGCGCTTTAAGATGAACTTTTGCTTCACCGGGTCCGACATGGTACGTGATCGGAAGTGCACCACGCCACTCAGCCGGAGCGACTGGCCCGGTCAATGCGGCAAGGAGCGGCTCTGCATCTGCATACGAAATCGGCAGAACGGGAATCTTCGTGAAGACTTGCACATCTTTCATCGCTAGACGTTTAGCCCCGGGAGTAGCACCTACTCCGGGAGTAAGCGGATCGCCCGGGTACAACGGCATGTCCATGACGCTTCCCCGCTGCACACCGTCCGGCGGACGATACGCTCCTTTAGGAAAAACATCTCCTTCGGCATAGCCGTCCCCAGCCGGGTCTGAATAAATGAGACAGCCGACTGCGCCATGTTCGGCTGCGACCTTCGGTTTGATGCCGCGCCACGATCCGCCGTAGCGCGTAATGACGATGCAGCCCTCCACGGAAATTCCCATCCGGTCGAGCTTCTCGTAATCGTCCGGAACGCCGTAGTTAACATATACCAGCGGCGCGGCGACGTCCCCGTCGATGGAGTACGCGTTGTAGGTCGGAAGCTGTTCATCGCTTTGGTTTGATGTTGGATCATCGGGGAGACCAGGTTCCCGCAGCTTCGCGGTAAATTTTGTCGGAGCGACAAGTTCCACTGCGCGTTCTTTCGGCGTCGGAAATAAAACATCAAATGTTTCAATATGTGCATCGAGTCCCCATTCCGTAAACTTGGAGAGAATCCATTCCGCATTTTCTTTGTCGTACGCCGATCCGACATGGTGCGGACGAGCGGAGAGCTTTTTCATGTACTTCCGCAGGTTTTCCGGTTTCGGAATCGCGCAAAATTTTTCTTCCCACTCACGCTGGGTTTGAGAAAATAGTGTACCGGCACAAAGTATAAATAGAAAAACAAAAACGGTGCGATTCATTCATTCCTCCGAATACAATTTCTTCCAAGCGGCAGCGGGCGGCCGTCATCCATAGTTCTCTTTTCGAGAGAGAATATCAGCTTTCTTGTTTTAACATTCAAGGCGGTGACGAAAAAAGGCGAGACAGAATTTTGTCTCGCCTTTTTTTGTAGAACGGCTGCTTACATTTTAACGATTGTCGTCCCAGCCGTCGTCGTTCTTTATACTTGGGAAATTTTTGTCGCGTGGAATAGTCACTGTAACGGATGCTTTTGCGGTTCCCGCAGAGTTTGTCGCCGTGATTGTGAAAGTGTATTGTCGTCCATCTCTGTCAATCCACATATCTCTGTCTTTTAACACCAATTGCAACGAGTACGGCCCGGCAGGAACGGTCCCCGTATAGTGGATTTTGTTGTACTCATCGATCAACTTATAGCTCGCACCGCCCTGGGTATTCACAACTAGGCCGCTGAACGTTACCGTTATCCATTCCCCATTTCGAAACCAGGTTGAATTAAGTGAAGCAGTCGCTGTGACGGTTGGCGCAACAACAGAACTCAGTGTAAAGAAAACGGGCGCTGAGGCCGTTCCCTCCGGCAATCCTGCAAGAATTGGAGCCACCGTTACAGAATAGGTTCCAACCGGCACCTTCGTCAAAACAAGCCGCCGCGCAGACAATATCGTATCAATGTAAGGATTGCTGTTTGTCTGAACGATCACGTGGTAGTTCACAGCAAGTATCACTGAATCCCACGATATAGTAACGGTTGATCCGTTCACAGCCGCCAGGACGTTTGTGGGCGCTGAGATAGATTTATATAATGGTTTTACTCCCCCTGTTCCTGTTGAAGTATTGGTGCTAGAAACGGGGTCTTGTGTTTCTGAGCTGCACCCCCAAAGCACAAATCCAACCACGGCCGCAGTCAACAGCACAACAGAGAATCGGTAAGTCATTAGAGCATCCTTCCGTAATATTCTAAGAAAATATCGTATGAAAACTTTTCTAAGATTTACAGAATGTCCACAAAAATCAAGCGGATTTTCGAAAAAATGCACAAACGATCTCCCGACTTGGGTGACTTGCTAAAAACCATGGCCTCGTGGCATGTCGAAACGCTTACACTCAGACGCGGACTACAACAATTGTTGCGTCATCGGCAAATTCTTTATTAACTGTAAATGTTCGGACGGATGCCATAATAGAACTGCTTAGCGACTCCGATGACCCCCGTTCGGTATCGCTGATCAATTCTTTCAACCGGTCGGCGCCGAATTGTTCCCCTTTGTCGTCTATTGCCTCGGTGATTCCGTCGGTATAGAGAATCAGAATATCTCCATGGTTAAAATGAATTGCCTGTTCGGTGTACTGTGTTGAAGCCTGTACTGCCAGTGCGAGGTTTGGTGTGCGGATTTCAACAATCGCGCCATCGGATTTTTGAACGAGAAAAATTGGGGGATGTCCGGCGGTTGCAACATGCGCCGTCATTGTTCGCTTGTCAAGAAGAAGATAGGCGAATGACACAAACATTTTTTTGTCTGTTATCTGGTACACGGCATTGTTCAAATTGAACATCAATTCAGCCGGTACTGCGGTATGATGAAGTTCGGTATGGAGTGCACTCTTCGTCATTGCAGAAAGTATTCCCGCGCCGACGCCGTGGCCCGACACATCGGCGATGGCAATCACTGCCTCATCGTCAGAAATTTTTATCATGTCGAAATAATCGCCGCCCACTTCCGTTGCCGGCACAGTAATTCCTGCCGCTTCGCACCAATCGGTCTTGAACGCCGCTGACGGCTGCAATGATTGCTGAATTCTTCGGGCCACGGCAACTTCAGTTTCAAGCCGGGCCCGTTTCCTGGTTTCTTCTCCGACAACTCTCAAGAAAAGAGTGTAACCCGCCGACAGGAGAAAGATTGCAATAACTCCAAACAGCGGACGGCGAACGTCGATACGGTCGATCTCTTGCTGGGTAAAGGTGAAAAGATGGTCTGCCGTCAACATTCTTGATTCTTCTACCCGGCCGAAAAGAAATTGCTCCACGTGATACTCTGCCATCATCGCGCCGATAATCACTATCATGGAAGTTACAAATAGGACGGGCTTTTTGATGAACAAAATAATACATGCCGAAAGTGCTCCGGCCAACACTGTAAAATAGATGAGCATGAACCAGGAGCCGGGCAGGATGCTGGAGTTCATCAGCATGGTCAAAGGTCCAATCGTCCCGAACAAAAAGAAAACCGCAAGCGCGAGACGGCGCAGGTCTTTCTGCTCCATCGATTTCCATAAATTTATCGGTGATTTCTTCTGTGGCATAAAATTATCCGTTCTTAGGTTATTCTACTACGGGAGGAGAGGTTGCCGTGTTGCGGGAATATAGCGCAATGCCGAGTGAATGGCAAATGGTGAGAAGTGAAAGGTAAAAGGTAAAAGGTGAAAGGTGAAAGGTGAAAGGTGAAAGGTGAAAGGTGAAAGGTGAAAGGTAAAAGGCAAAAGGCAAAAGGCAAAGGGCAAAGGGCAAATACTAGCAATTTTAGATACTCTCAGCCTACTCTGCCGTCTCGACCTTCTTCTTTGAAGCCCGGTTCCGTTCGTTGGCGCCCAGAATTTTTTTGCGGAGGCGAATCGATTTCGGCGTCACCTCAACATATTCATCATCCCCGATCCATTCGATTGCTTGTTCCAGTGTCAGAAGATGCGGCGGTTCCAGGCGAACGGCTTCATCGGAGCCTGATGCGCGCATATTGCTGAGTTGTTTCGATTTGCAGACGTTGACCGTCATGTCGTGTTCGCGCGAGTTTTCGCCGACGATCATTCCCGGATAAACACGCGCGCCGGGCTCGACAAAAAAGGTTGAGCGTTCCTGCAGTTTCCACATCCCGTACGCGACTGCTTCACCGGGTTCCATTGCAATAAGCGCCCCTTTAGTGCGGTGCTCAAGCTCGCCTTTAAACGGTTCGTAGCCGTGGAAGTTGTGGTGAAGGATTCCGGTTCCTTTCGTCTGCGTCATGAACTCGTTGCGGAAACCGATCAAGCCGCGCGACGGGACAAAGAATTCCAGCCGTGTGTTTCCGTTCGACGAGATCATATTCTTCATTTCGCCCTTGCGCCGTCCCAGGTTCTCGATCACTGTGCCGACAAATTCATCGGGCACGTCGATGATAACATGTTCCATCGGTTCAGAGAGTACATCGGCAATATTTTTATAGATCACTTCGGGGCGGGAAACCTGTACTTCAAACCCTTCACGCCGCATATTCTCTATCAGCACGGAAAGATGAAGTTCCCCGCGGCCGCTCACGCGGAATACATCCGGCGAATCGGTCAGCTCGACGCGTAAGCTGACATTCGAGCGGAGTTCACGGGCGAGCCGTTCTCCAAGGTTCCGCGTTGTGACATATTTCCCTTCCTGCCCGGCAAACGGAGAGTTGTTCACGACAAAGTTCATTGAGATCGTCGGTTCCTCGATGGCAACAAAAGGGAGCGGAGTCGGGTCGGCGGCATCCGCGATCGTTTCGCCGATATCGACGTCTTCCATTCCGGCAATCGCGATAATATCGCCGGCGCTTGCTCGTTGTGTTTCAATGCGTTTTAATCCTTCAAAAGTATAAATTTTCGTCACGCGTGCGTTTTCCGCTGTGCCGTCGCGATGAATAATTTTCATCGGCGAACCGAAACTAATGGTGCCGCGGGAAATCTTTCCGATGCCAAGCCTGCCAAGATAGTCGTTGTAATCAATGGTTGTCACCAGCATTTGAAAAGGCTCTTCGCTGTTTCCTTCCGGCGCTGGAACTTTGTTGATGATTGCCTCAAACAGCGGTTCAAGACTGTTACTCTCCTGGTCAAGTTCGGTTTTCGCTATTCCCTGTTTTGAGATAGCATAAATCGTCGGGAAATCCAATTGCTTATCGGTGGCACCCAGCGAAAGGAATAGCTCGAAGACTTCGTCCAGCACTTCATGGGGCCGCGCGTCTTTCCGGTCGATCTTGTTGATGACAACGATCGGCTGAAGATGCAGGTCAAGAGATTTTTTCAGGACAAATTTTGTTCCCGGCAGAGGTCCTTCGGCGGCATCGACAAGCAAAAGAACGCCGTCCACCATTTTCAGTGTCCGTTCAACCTCGCCGCTGAAGTCGGAGTGTCCCGGCGTGTCGACGATGTTAATCTTAATTTTTGTTTTCGATTTCTTCGGCTGGTAGAATACCGATGTGTTTTTGGCGAGAATGGTGATACCGCGTTCTTTCTCCAGGTCGTTCGAATCCATGACTCGCGTAATCATGACTTGATTTTCGCGGAATGTTCCGGTTTGCCGCAACAGTTGGTCGACGAGCGTGGTCTTTCCGTGGTCAACGTGAGCAATAATAGCGATGTTGCGAATGTCTTCTCTTCGTAGCATGGAATTGGCAACGGCGGTGAAAAACCGTAGGGGCGACTCATTGTCGCCCCTACAAGCTTTCGAAGCGTTTAATTTCTGCAGTAATATAGCAAAAAAATAGATTGAATCCAATGGGACCGGCGTTGACTCGGTTAACACATCAAACCACCCGAAGGTTATCTGACCGAGCCGGACCATGTCTTCGCGATCGTCTAAGCTCAAGGAAAAACCTTACGATGGTTTCTGCCTTAATTATTCGGGGCGCCTCTGAGAATCCATTGGCGTATTGCATCGATGCTGTTTTGTGAGAGCTTATCGGTTCCTTTCGGCATCACTTCGCCTTGGTTTGTATCCGGCGCGATGATTTTAATGAAGAGAATGCTGGAGTCCGGGCTTCCGCATTTCACGCGTAAGAATGGAGGAATATTTTTCCTGTCGGCTGTGCTCTGAACACCAACCAATTGTGCAAAAGAGTTTCCGGAAATAAGGCTGAGGTCCCCTTTTTTTCCGCTTCCATGACAGGAGGGAGTATTGCAGTTTTTATCAAAAATTTCCTTTTGTATCGAAGATAGCTTCGGTTCTACGGTTTCGCCTGATAAGTTCGATTTGCCTCGTGAACTGCATGAAAAAGCTGCAAAGCTGAAAAGGAGAGTACACAGTAGCGCTGGTATTCGAACCAAATTAAAATACCGAAATTTGTGCTTAATGCTTTTGTAGTTCTGCAAAGTAGAAATTTCTGCAAAGAATTTCAAGGCAATTCCTGACGGGCTCATTGAGGTTGCTTCAAACACGTACTTTCAGTATTTTCCAAGTGATATTTACTTCGACCATATCTCACCATGAACAAGCTCGTCATCGTTTTTTTACTTTTCATCGGCATTTCATCATTGCCCCATGCACAGATATCTGATTCCACACGCGGACGGAATCTTTCCGTCTACCAGGCGCGGCACTCCGAGGATTGGGTCCGCCGTGGAATCATTTATGAAGTTTACACACGGTCATTCTCTCCGGCAGGAACTTTTGCAGGGATTGAAAAGCGGCTTCCCGAGCTGAAGAAGCTTGGTATTACAATTTTGTGGATCATGCCGATCCACCCGGTTGGCGTTCTTCACCGCAAAGGAACTCTCGGCAGCCAGTACTCCGTGCAAGATTACTACGCTATCAATCCCGAATTTGGAACGCTCGACGATTTCAAACGCCTGGTCAACAGCGCGCACAAGCTTGGTTTTCATATCATCATCGACCTCGTTGCAAACCATACGGCTTGGGACAGCAAACTCATCAAAGAACATCCGGATTGGTTTACTAAAAACAGCGCCGGCACCATTGTATCACCGAATCCAGATTGGACCGACGTTGCCGCCCTCAACTATGCACAGCCAGGCTTGCGCCGCTACATGATAGAGATGATGAAATATTGGGTGCGCGATATCGGCGTCGACGGATTCCGCTGCGACGTTGCGGAACTTGTGCCGACGGACTTCTGGGAAGATGCACGTGCGGCTCTTGACAGCATCAAACCTGTGATGATGCTTGCAGAGGGGGCATATCCGCCGCACCATCTCAAGGCGTTCGACTTATCATACGGCTGGAATACATATCAGGTTCTTGCGCCCATAATAGAAGGAAAAAAATCTGCTCTTGCCCTTGATACGGTGTTGGACATCGAGAGATCGGCGTACCCGCACGGTTCTCTGCGCATGCGCTTCAGCTCGAACCACGACGAAAATGCATGGGACGCATCCGACGTGAAAAAATTCGGCATCAAGGGAGCAAAACTTGCCGCCGTTGTAGTCAACACGCTGCCGGGAATTCCATTGTTGTATAACGGACAGGAAGTCGGCAACACGAAGAAGCTCAAACTGTTTGAAAAGATCTCTATCGATTGGAAGGATGAAGGTGGGTTCCGAAAATTATACGCGAAGCTCTTCAACCTTCGAAAAAATGAACCGGCTTTCTCCGATGGAGAGATGCTGCGGCTTTCTACGTCCAACAGCCGGCATGTGTATGCCTTTGCGCGCATTTCCAGCGCAAGCAAATTTATCGTAGTCCTTAACTTTAACCGGAAGGCTTTCAATGGTTCGATAGACGTTTCGTCTCTTGGACTTGTTACTGGTGGCCAAATCATTCTTACCGATGTTTTCAAGAAGAAAACGATTACGGCCGCCGTGTCTTCGTCAAAATTAATTCCTATCAAAATCCCTGCGATGGGGTTTCGCATTCTTCGGTTACAGTAAAATCTTCATTACAAGGCTGCGCTATGGCAACGATTCAACAGCACGACCGGCTTGTCTCTCTCGACGCTTTCCGGGGCGCAACGATTGCCGGAATGATACTTGTCAATAACCCGGGAACGTGGGGCGCAATTTACCCGCAGTTGGAACATTCGGCTTGGAACGGCTGGACATTCACCGACTGGATATTCCCTTTTTTTCTTTGGATTGTCGGAGTTGCAATAACGCTTTCCCTTACTCATCGGCAGGAACGCGGCGATACAAAAAAAACTCTTCTTCTGCAAATTACGAAGCGCTCGCTGATCATCTTTGGGCTCGGTTTGTTTCTTGCTGGATTTCCCTATTTCAACCTTTCTACAATTCGAATTATGGGGGTTCTTCCACGAATTGCAGTGTGCTATTTCGCGGCGTCGATTCTTGTCCTTTATACAAAAAGTGTTCGCGTTCAGGTATGCTGGCTGGCTGGATTCCTCATTTCGTACTGGCTGATTATGAAGTGTCTCCCCGTTCCCGGGATTGGTGCTGGGGTTTTAGAAAAAGGAAAAAATTTTTCAGCCTACATCGATTCACTGCTCCTCTCCGGACACATGTGGTCGCAAACGAAAACATGGGATCCGGAAGGAATTGTGAGCACGCTTCCTGCGATAGCAACAACCATTTTCGGCGTTTTGGCAGGGCGCTACCTTTGCTCGCAACATTCAAAGGAAGAAAAAACAGCGTGGATGTTCGTTGCAGGAAATATCCTTCTCCTCGCCGGTGCAACGTTGGATATGTGGCTGCCGATTAACAAAAGCATCTGGACGTCGTCGTACAGCGTGTTTATGGCGGGATGGGCGCTTGTCTGTTTTGCAACGTTTTACTGGCTCATCGACGTCAAGGGATATTCGCGCTGGGCGAAACCGTTCATAATTTTTGGGATGAATGCAATTACGGTGTACGTCTTTTCGGAAGGGTTCGGAAAACTTTACGATTCTGTGATCACCCTCAAGCAGCCGGACGGTTCTGAAATTTCTTTGCAGGAAGCCATCTTCAAGTCTTGCTTCCTTCCTCTTGCAAGTCCCGTTAATGCCTCCCTGATCTTTGCTCTCTGTTATTTGTTGTTCATTTTTCTTATCGCGTGGATATTATGGAAGCGCAAATGGTTTTTGCGGGTGTGACTCAATCCGGCTGCTTTATCAGTCGCTGTCGGACACCTTGTCCGGAAAATCGTAGAGGTGTTGAAATATTTGGTAAAGCAAATCGAAAAGATGTCCGACAGGTGGTTGCATAGTTTTCATCACCTTGACTTTGACAATTTCAATCAACGATATTTTTAAATGTGCTTGATATTTTTCCCAATCTGACTATAATTCGGCGCTAAGGAGACATGTATGGCAATGGAATCTCAGGAAACTACCGGTTTGCAATGGAAGTGGATCGGTATCGGAACGATCGTCGGCGTTGTGCTGACAACGCTGTTGTTCCAAATCATGTCCGATACGTTCAGTTCGTTCTACATTCCTCTTTTCATCGGCCTTCTATCCTACGTCATCATGGGAATCATTATCGGCTACAAGTCTCCTGGATATACGCTAAAAGAGCCCGCCATCGGCGGACTGTTCGCGATGATCATTACAATGGCGATCCTCCATTACGTTTTCAACTACACCCCTCCTGAGGGACAGATGATCGCCGCCCCGTTTCTTGCGTTCTTTCTTGCGCTTCTCGGTGGCTGGGTCGGCGAAGAGCTGCAAGGTTCTCAACAACGAGCGGCAAAAACCAAGACAATCGCCGGTCTGGAATGGGCATGGGTCATCACCGGAACGGTTATCGGATTTATTCTTAACAACATTTTTGTGTACGGACTTTTCGCGTTATTACGATTTGGCGTTGCCGGCATATTGATTTCACTTGGTGCAAGCTTTATTATCGCAGGCATTATCGTGGGCTATAAATCTCCCGGGGTGACGATTAAAGAAGCAGCGCTCGCGGGTGTGCTAGGCGTTATTCTGAATTTCCTTTTTATTTATTTCGGCTTTGGGGCGATGCTGGATATACAGTATCTTGTTATCGGCCTCATCGGAGGTTTTATTCTTTCCTTCGTCGGCGGATGGATCGGTGAAGAGATGCAAAAACGGAAGGAAGCTAAGGCAGTGTAGCGAGGCGGGAGAAATTTTTTCCTATTATAAAAAGAGAGTTCATGTGTAGTATGAACTCTCTTTTTATATTACTGCAAAATACGAAACGGCAGTGCTCGATGCTGTTTACCTGCTCGGCGGTTTCGGTAAATTCTTTGCCAGTCTGTTCATGATTCCTCCCGACCTCTTTTTTTCCGAGACCTTCTGAAGCGGCGTGTTATCATGCTGCTTGTTCACAAACACTTGTTGTCCTATCGCGAGCAAGTTGAATACGAAATAATACAAGTTCAATCCGGACGGAAGGTTGTTGAAAAGAAGCGTCATCATGACCGGCATCATCCACACCATTGCTTTTTGCCGCGGGTCGTTCACCGTCATCTTTTGCTGAATAAACATCGTTATCCCCATCATCAACGCGAGGCCGCTGATATTGTGAAGGCCGACGAGAGGGAGCGTAAACGGCAAATCAACAATCACATCCGGCACCGATAGGTCCTTTATCCACCAGACAAAGTTTGCCTGCCGCAGTTGGATTGAATTCGAAAACAGTGCATAAAGAGCATACAGAATCGGTAGCTGCAGCAGCATCGGCAAGCATCCGCCGGCAGGGTTGACGCCGTAGTCTTTATAGAGCTTCATGATCTGCATGTTCATCTGGTTCGGATCATCTTTGAACTTCGCCCGAATTTCTTCCATCATCGGTTGCAACGCCTGCATTTTCTTCATCGACTTCATACTGCTCCGTGTCAGCGGATGGAGCGCTACTTTGACGATGATGGAGAAAAGGATAATGATGATGCCGTAGTTCGAAATGAAAATGCGCAAGAAATTAAAAAGCGGAATGAAAATATAAACGGTGATCGGCCTGATCCATGACCAGCCTAGACTCATAATGTGGTTGAGATCGTGGCCGTAGCTTTTAATAATGTCGTAATCAAGGGGCCCGATAAACAGAGTGAAGTGTGATACTTCTTCATCCGTATTTTTAAAAGGAAGTTTTAATCCAATGGAGTAATGTTCAACGATCCCATGATTGGGAGCCGCTTCGCACCGTCCTTCAAGGTATGCACCATCTGCTTTTTTATCGTCCGAGATCAGCACCACGGCAAAGTATTTATTGCGGGTTGCCGCCCATTCTGTCAGGCCGCTCGTGTTCGAGATCGGATTCTCGCCCGGCTTTGTGGCATCCACCGTGGCAACCTCGCCTCCCGCGTACGAAAACGCCTGCGCCTGTCGCGATTCGTCGACGCTGTTGCGTTCAACGTACCGTATCCCGTTTTCCCAAATTACCTGGTATTCATAATTGGCGATAATGTCCTGCATGCCGAGCAGCTTCACACCGACATCCAGCCCGTACGAATCATTCTTGAAGCGGAGTGTTTTAACCACGCGGCCCGGCCCGGCCGTGAGAATAAAATCAATGGAGTAATCCTCGTTTCCGGTCAAACGAATATTTCCCGAAGGGGGAAGAGCGGCATCAAAGAACAAGCTTTTCGTGTTGATCAGCTTGCCATCTGTCGAAGTAAAAAGAAGGCTAAAGTCCCCGCCCGAAGCATTCTCGACGAGCTGAACCGTGTGCTGGTCCCATGTTTTATAATTCTTCAACTCGAAACTTTTGATGACGGCGCCCTTTGTTGAAATCTCTGCCGTGTAGAGATCCGTCTCGACTGTAAGA